>DATHRP010000480.1:0-13129 GCA_035465195.1 Afifellaceae bacterium
CCGCAGGTAACCGGCGCCTGCCTCGACCTGATCCGCCAGGCCGCGCGCACGCTGGAGATCGAGGCCAATGCGGTGACCGACAATCCGCTGGTCCTGACCGGGAGCGGCGACATCCTGTCGGGCGGCAATTTCCACGCCGAGCCGGTGGCGTTCGCCGCCGACCAGATCGCGCTGGCTATCGCCGAGGCCGGTTCGATCGCCCAGCGGCGCATCGCGCTGATGGTCGACCCGACGCTGAGCTACGGCCTGCCGGCGTTCCTGAGCCCCGACCCGGGCGTCAATTCCGGCTTCATGATCGCCGAGGTCACCGCCGCGGCGCTGATGTCGGAGAACAAGCAGAAGGCCGCGCCCTGTTCGGTGGATTCCACGCCGACCTCGGCGAACCAGGAGGACCATGTCTCCATGGCCTGCCACGGCGCGCGCAGGCTGGGCTCGATGAACGCCAACCTTGCCGGCATTGTCGCAGTCGAGATGCTCACCGCCGCACAGGGCATCGAGTTCCGTGCGCCGCTGAAGACCAGCGGGCCGCTGCAGGATGTCTTGAGGCGTATTCGCGGCGAAGTGCCGACGCTTGAGGGCGACCGCTACATGGCGGCCGACATCGAGGCGGCGAAAGGCCTCGTCGGCTCCGGAACGCTGGTCGAGGCCGCTGGCGCTGAAGCATTCGACGGTCTGCGGCTGACCGCGGACCGAATTGGATAGAAACCGATCGAGAGGAGAGAGGTCGCGCCATGAGTGACCCGAGAAAGAACATTCGCGAAGTCCGCGCCCCGCGCGGCAGCGAACTGAACGCGCAATACTGGACGACCGAAGCGCCGTTGCGCATGCTGATGAACAATCTCGACCCGGAAGTCGCGGAGAACCCGCACGAACTGGTCGTCTACGGCGGCATCGGACGCGCCGCGCGCACGTGGAACGATTTCGATACCATCGTCGCCACACTGAAACGCCTGAGGGACGACCAGACGCTGCTCGTCCAGTCGGGCAAGCCGGTCGGCGTGTTCCCGACTCATCCGGACGCGCCGCGCGTGCTGATCGCCAATTCCAACCTTGTGCCGCACTGGGCCGACTGGGACCATTTCAACGAACTCGATCGCAAGGGCCTGATGATGTACGGCCAGATGACGGCCGGCTCGTGGATCTATATCGGCAGCCAGGGCATCGTGCAGGGCACCTACGAGACCTTCAAGGAGGCAGGACGCCAGCACTATGACGGCGATCTGAAGGGCAGGTGGCTGCTGACCGCCGGCCTCGGCGGCATGGGCGGCGCCCAGCCGCTGGCCGCCGTGATGGCCGGCTGCTGCTGCCTGGCGGTCGAATGCGACGAGGACCGCATCCGCTTCCGCCAGCGCACCCGCTATGTCGACGAGATGGCGACCAGCGTGGACGAGGCGCTAGCGATGATCGAGCGCTGGACGGCGGCCGGGGAGGCGCGCTCCGTCGGCCTGCTCGGCAACGCCGCCGATGTCTTTTCGGAACTCGCTGAGCGCGGCATTCGGCCGGACATCGTCACCGACCAGACCTCGGCGCACGACCCGGTCAACGGCTACCTGCCGCAGGGCTGGACTGTCGCCGAGTGGCGCGAGAAGCGCGAGACCGATCCGAAGGCGGTCGAGAAGGCCGCCCGCGCATCGATGAAGGTCCATGTCGATGCGATGCTGCGCTTCTGGAACGAGGGCATTCCGACCCTCGATTACGGCAACAATATCCGCCAGGTCGCCTTTGACGAGGGCCTGAAGCACGCCTTCGATTTTCCGGGTTTCGTGCCGGCCTATGTGCGTCCGCTGTTCTGCCGCGGCATTGGCCCGTTCCGCTGGGCCGCACTCTCCGGCGACCCTGAGGACATCTACCGCACCGACGAGAAGGTGAAGGAGCTGATCCCGGACGACGAGCACCTGCACAACTGGCTCGACATGGCGCGCGAGCGCATCGCTTTCCAGGGCCTGCCGGCGCGCATCTGCTGGGTCGGCCTCGGCCAGCGCCACAGGCTCGGCATGGCCTTCAACGAGATGGTCGCGAGTGGCGAGCTGAAAGCGCCGGTCGTCATCGGCCGCGATCACCTCGATTCCGGCTCCGTCGCCTCGCCGAACCGCGAGACGGAGGCCATGAAGGACGGCTCGGACGCCGTCTCCGACTGGCCGCTGCTCAATGCCCTGCTCAACTGCGCCTCGGGCGCGACCTGGGTGTCGCTGCACCATGGCGGCGGCGTCGGCATGGGTTATTCGCAGCATGCCGGCATGGTGATCTGCGCCGACGGCACACCGGAGGCGGCCAGGCGGCTGGAGCGGGTGCTTTGGAACGACCCGGCGACCGGCGTCATGCGACACGCCGACGCCGGCTATGAAATCGCCGTCGACTGCGCCCGGGAGAACGGGCTCGATCTGCCCGGCATCCTGGGCAGCGCGGCGTGAGCCGTGGCGCTCACTTGACTTCGGCATCGAAGCCGTGAACTTGGGCGGGATTGGAGTATGCGCCGACCGTTCCGGCGGGCGGCCCGAAACATGGCTGCAGGTTGAATGTCAGACGGTTCAGACTATCCCCGCGATATGCGCGGCTATGGCCGCCAGACGCCGGACCCGAAATGGCCGGGCGGCGCGAAGATCGCCGTCCAGTTCGTGATCAATTCCGAAGAGGGTGGCGAGAACAACATCCTGCACGGCGATGCCGCCTCCGAGGCCTTTCTGTCGGAGATCGTCGGCGCTGCAGCCTGGCCGGGCCAGCGCCACATGAACATGGAATCGATCTACGAATTCGGATCCCGTGCCGGTTTCTGGCGGCTGTGGCGAGCATTCACGGCGCGGACCATTCCCGTGACGGTCTATGGCGTTGCGACGGCACTGAAGCGCAACCCGGAAGCCGTTGCTGCCATGCTGGAGGCGGATTGGGAGATCGCCTCGCACGGGCTGAAGTGGATCGAATACAAGGATTTCAGCCGCGAGGCGGAGCGCGAGCATCTCCGCGAGGCGGTCGACATCCATACCGAGGTTACCGGCGAACGGCCGCTCGGCTGGTACACCGGCCGGACCTCGGAACATACCACCGAGCTCGTCGGTGAATTCGGTGGATTTCTATACACGGCAGACAGTTATGCCGATGAATTGCCATACTGGATAAAGACAGGGTCCGGACCGCTGCTGGTCGTGCCCTATACGCTCGACGCCAATGACATGCGCTTCGCCACGCCACAGGGATTCAATTCCGGCCACCAGTTCTATGCCTATCTGAAGGACAGCTTCGACGTGCTCTATGCCGAGGGCGAAGCGGGAAGCCCGAAAATGATGTCGGTCGGCCTGCATTGCCGGCTGGCGGGAAGGCCGGGCCGCGCGGCTGCGCTGATGCGCTTCCTCGATTACGTCGCCGGCCACGACGATGTCTGGATCGCGCGCCGCGTCGACATAGCCCGCCACTGGCACGAGAATTTCCCCTTCGAGGACAGCCGATGAGCGCTGAACAGTTCATTGCCGCCAAATCCGACCCGGCCGCCGAGGAACTGGCGCGCCGCTGGATCGATCTCGCCCATCCGCGCATGGGCACGGAGGTGACCTTCGCCACCGACGATTTCTTCGCGCCCAAGGAGCGGCTGATCTCGCCGGAGCCGCCTATCTTCGTGCCCGGCAAGTACGACGATCACGGCAAGTGGATGGACGGCTGGGAAAGCCGCCGCAAGCGCACGCCGGGCCACGACTGGTGCCAGATCCGCCTCGGCCAGCGCGGCCGCATCCGCGCCTTCGACATCGACACCAGCTTCTTCACCGGCAATTACGCGCCGGAGGCGATGATCGAGGCCTGGGACGGGGAGGGCGAGCCGCCGGACGATGCCGCCTGGACGACCCTTGTCGGGCGCCGCAAGCTCGCCGGCGACAGCCACCACGTGATCGAGCTCGACGGCGAACGGAGCTGGACGCATCTGCGCCTGCACATGTTCCCCGACGGCGGCATCGCCCGTCTCAGGGTGTTCGGCGAGGTCGATGTCGACTGGTCGGCCGTCGATCCGAACGCGGAGATCGACCTTGTGTCGATCCTGAACGGCGGCACGGCGATCGCCTGGAACGACGCCCATTACGGCTCGCCCGCCAACATGCTGGCGCCCGGCCGAGGCGCCAACATGGGCGACGGCTGGGAGACCGCCCGCCGCCGCGTGCCCGGCAACGACTGGTCGGTGCTGCGGCTCGGCCACCCGGGCCGCATCGCGCGGGTGCTGATCGACACATGCCATTTCAAGGGCAACTATCCCGACCGCTTCTCGCTGCAGGCGGCCATGGTCGAGGGCGACTGGGACCGCGAGGCGATCGGCAACCAGAGCGAATTCTGGCCCACATTGCTCGAAGAGACGAAGCTCGGCGCCGACGCCGAGCACGAAATCACCGAAGGAATTGCCGATCTCGGACCCGTCAGCCATGTCCGGCTCAACATCTACCCCGACGGCGGTGTCAGTCGGCTCAGGCTGTTCGGCAGGATCGCCGGATGAAGACGCTGAAGGCGCGGCCGCTTACGCGCGAGGCGTTCCGCCCTTTCGGCGACGTGATCGAGACGGCCGGCGCCCATCATTACCCGATCAACAACGGCACCACCGAGCGCTACCACGACCTGGCGAAGGTGGACGTCGGCTCGGGCGACGGCCGACCGCTGATCAGCATCTTCGTCGGCCAGCCGTTCACGCCGCCTGTCGCGATTTCGATGATGGAGCGCCATCCGCTCGGCTCGCAGGCCTTCATGCCGCTCGACAACCGGCCCTCTCTCGTGGCCGTCGCGCCGGACGGGCCCGGCGGCCGGCCGGGAGAGCCGCTGGTCTTCCTTGCCGCCGGCGGGCAGGGCGTCAACTACGCTCGCGGCACGTGGCATCATCCGCTGATCGCGCTGGAGGCGGAGAGCCGCTTTCTGGTCATCGACCGGGGCGGCGAGGGGCAAAATCTGGAGGAAGCCGTCTATGAGGGCACGGCCTACGAAGCCGTAACTGGCGACTGAGCCGGAGACCGTCCGCCGGGGAACAAAATTGGGGCTACCGCGTTGAAATGCAACGAATTTGCATTCATTCAACGGAGCGCCGACATGAAATACCAGATCGCCCGGCAATCCGCCGCTATGACCCTGTCCGTGCTGGTTACGGCACTGGCCGCCGAGCGGGCGACCGGCAGTTCGCTGGTCGACCGGAGCAACCAAGCTGAATTTTCCAAGATCGGATCGATTCTCCGCGAGGACGCCCGCGTCCGGGACGACGTTACCGACGGCCCGTCGCCGCTCATCGTCAGGGCGCAGATCGCCCTCGACCGGGCGGGTTTTTCGGTCGGCGTCATCGACGGCTACAAGGGCGAAAACACGGGGAAGGCCGTTAGCGCATTCCAACAGGTGCAGGGGCTTGAGGCGGACGGCGAGCTGGACGAGGAAACGTGGGAGGCGCTGCGGGGGCACGCGGAAAGCGCGGTCACCGTTTATTCGCTCACCGGAGAGGATCTGTCGACGCCGATCGACGGTCCGATTCCGGAGGACTACGAGCAGATGGCGGAGATGGATCGGCTCGGTTACACGAGCGTCCGGGAACTGATTGCCGAGCGCTTCCACATGGATGAGGACCTTCTGGTCTACCTCAATCCCGATGCCGAATTTGCGGCCGCGGGTGAGCAGATCGTCGTTGCCGATCCCCGCGCCGATATCGACACGCCGATCGTCCGCAGCATCGAGGTCGACGGTTCGGCCGGCTTTCTTCGCGCCCTCGACGGACAGGGCGAACTCGTCGTTTCCTATCCCGCGACGGTCGGCAGCCGCGAGAATCCCAGCCCCACCGGCACCCACAAGGTGAAGGCGATCGCGCCCGATCCAACTTACAGCTACCGGCCGGACGTCAACTTCACACAGGGCGACAACACCGAGCCGTTGACCCTGCCGCCCGGCCCCAACGGGCCGGTCGGCTCGATCTGGATCGATCTGACCGAACCGACCTACGGTATTCACGGCACGCCGGAACCCGCCAAGATCGACAAGACAGCCTCGCATGGATGCGTCCGGCTGGCCAACTGGGATGCGGAGGAGCTTGCGCGGCTGGTGGAGCCGGGTACTGTCGTGACGTTTGTCGAATCCGGTCGGCCTTGATGCGGTTTGCCTTTATAGTCCTCTCACTGGTGCTGGTCGCCGGACAGCGGGTCGCGGCCCAGGAGCCTCCGCCGCTGCCCCAGGCGCGTCCGTCCCCGCCGGCCGAAGGCAAGCCGGATCCCGCGGCTGATGCCGACAAGGAGGCAGGCAGGGCGGGCAGGGAAGACCGGGTCGATAACGACAGGAGCGACGACGAAGAAGCGGCCATGCCCGAACTCACGCCGCTGATTCCCGAACAGCCCCCGGCTGACGCAGCCGAACGACCGCCATACGAAGGCGATGGCGAAACATCCGAACAGGTTCCGGCCGCAAACGAGACGGAAACGTCGGACATTGTGCCGTCCGAAGAGAGAGCCGAGGGTCCACCGCTGCCGCAGGCCTGGCCGGAGACACCGATGCCGGAAAAGCCTGATGCGGACTCCGGCTCCAAACCTCCCGCCGAAAAGCCGAAACCGACGATCGCGTCGGCTCCGGAGCAGCCGAAGCCGAAATACGACCTGAACGAGGCCCGGCGCTGCGAGGCGGAGCTTCGCCGGTTCGCCGCTTCATTCGAGGTTGCCGAGCCGATCGACGGCGAGGGGCAATGCGGCTGGCCGCGGCCGCTCAGCCTGAAGTCGCTGTCGCGCGACCTGAAGATCCGCGGCAATATCCGGCTGCGCTGCGAGATGGCGCTGGCGCTCGCCCGCTGGGCGAAGGAGGTGGTCGTTCCGTCGGCGAAGCTGCACATGGGGAGCAAGCCGGCGGCCGTCGAGATTTCGACGTCTTACCAGTGCCGCCGGCGCAACAACGGTTCGACGGGCAAGTTGAGCGAGCATGCGTTCGCCAACGGCATCGACCTGATGGCCATCCATTTCGAGGACGGCAAAAGGGTCGCCGTTGCCGACCGCCGCGGCAGTTCCGAAGCCGACAGGGCGTTCCAGGCCGCCGTGCGCGGCGGCGCCTGCGCCTATTTCACCACAGTTCTCGGACCGGTTGCCGACGACAACCATTCCGATCATTTTCATTTCGACCTCGCCGTCCGGCGTGGCGGCTACCGGCTTTGCCAGTAAGGGCCTGCGGTGCCGGGATCGAGCCCGTACGCATGGCGCGGAACAATCGCTGGCATTGCCTGGTGAAAGTTTCCATAGTGGCATGATTGTAACCGTAGCTTCGGAGTGATCCATGCCGGAAATCGAATACAGACGCCTGATCCTGCCGACGATCATCGCAGCCGTGCTGCCGTATGCCGCGGGCGCGGCGACGATGTCGGACGAACGCGTCTGCCGGTTCGAGACGGTCGTTGCCTGCCACGCCATCGGCGATGCCGACCCCTATCTGTGCGGCGACGAGAAGCCCTCATTCACCCTGACTGCGATCGCCGCAGGGGCAAGTCAGTATGCCTTCGAGTTCACGGGCAGCGGCGGCGAAAAGGAATATATCCGCGGCAGCAATTTCGGTTTCGGCCCGACGTTCGAACGCGGCCCGGCCACATACACGCTCGGCCGGGCGGGGGACATGCCCGTGCTGCTGGTCATACGGTCGGAGGACGGCAAGCCGGCGACCGCTGAGAGCTGGACCGGCACCTGCGAGATCCAGAGCGTCGACGTCGACGCGATCGAACAGGGTGCCAGCGGGCAATAGCCCGCCGCTAGGCGAGATCGAGGACCGACTGAGCGGTGCGCTGATCGGTGACCATCACGTCGATGATGCCGGTCGACAGGGCAGCCTTGATGACCTTGACCTTGTGCTGGCCGCCGGCCGTCAGGATGACGTTCGGGACGTGCTCCAGCTCGAACGGGCTGGTGCCGATCACCTGGCGGTTGATCGGATGATCGATCAGCGATCCGCTCTCGTCGATGAAATAGCCGAGCATGTCGCCGACCGCGCCGGCCGTCACGAGGTCGTCGATGCTCACGTCCTTGGGCAGGCCGTCGCGCACCAGCAGTGACCGGTCGCTGATATCGCCGGCGCCCATCAGGATGGCGTCGGCCTGGCGCATCTTGGTCATCACGTCCTGGAAGACCTCCTGCACGCGGATAGTGTCGCGCGATTGCTCCGAACTGGCGTAGAGCGGCGCGGTAAGGTAGATGCGGTCGGCCGAGTAGAGGTCGGCCAGCCGTGTGACGATCTCGAAAGAGTTGATCTCGGTTCCCTTAGACAACCCGCCCATCAGCGAAATGAACTCAAGATCGTCGCGCCGAGAGGGCGTGATCGTCCGGACGCCGAAATTGAGCGTGTTGCCCCAGCCGACCCCGACCAGCTTGATCGACCTGTCGGCGAACAGGATCGACAGGTATCGGCCGAGTTCCGCGCCGATCAGCGGCTGTACGTTGGCATCGTCGGACGGCTGCGGCGCGACCGAGGCGTTCTTCAGGCCGAACCGCGCCTTGAGTTCGGCCTCCAGGTCGAGGCAGGGCGCGTAGGGGGACTGGATCGAGATGCGGACGATGCCGTTGCGGGTTGCTTGGCCGAGCGCCCGGTTCACCTTGAGCCGGGTGACCCCGAGATGCTCGGCGATCGCGCCCTGGGTCAGGCCCTCGACATGGTAGAGCCATGCGATCCGGACCTGGAAGCGTTCTTCCTCGTCCAGATTGCCGGTGTTCAGCATGCGAGAATTCCCTTTCGACGATGCCTGAGTCCCGCCGGTTCCGGTCAGGTCCGGCTCGGCCAATTCATAGTGGCGGCGCTGCCGGTCCCGGTAAAGTGCAATTTTTGCGTTGCCGCCGTTCAGTCGGTCCCGGCCAGGCTCGTCACGCCGTCGGCGGCGAGGGTTTCGATCTCCGTTTCGCTCAGGCCGATCGATTCCAGCACCTCGCGGCTATTCTCGCCGAGCCGAGGCGCCGGATGGCGGAACGACGTCGGGGTCTTTGAAAACCGCGGCGCGGGCCTCGCCTGACGCAGCGGGCCGGCGACCGGGTGGTCGATCTCGACAATCGTACCGTTGGCGGCGATCTGCGGATGACGGATCATGTCCCGGCGGCTGAGGACCGGCGCGCAGGGCACGTCCTCCGCCTCCAGCCGCGCCAGCCAGTCCGCGCTCGTGCCGCCGCGCAGCACTTCCTGGGTGAGCTTGAGCCGTTCGTCGATGTTCCGCTGTCTGAGCGCCGTCGTGCGGAAGCGCGGATCCTCCAGCCATTCCGGCTTGCCGAACGCCCGGCAGAGGCCGGCCCATTCCTTGTCCGACTGCACGGCCACGCTGATATGGCCGTCGCCGGTCTCGTAAATCAGGTCGATGAAGCTCTGGGCGCCTTCGCCCCTGAAATCCTCGGCCACGAAGGTATGTGCGCCCATGTCGGATCCCCACAGGAAGGCGACGACGGCGTCGAGCATGGACAGCCGGATATGCTGGCCTTCGCCGGTATTGGCGCGCCGGAAGAGGGCGGCCGTGACCGCCTGGGCCGCGGCGTAGCCGCTCAGCTTGTCCGGCAGGATGGTGCGCACCAGCCGCGGCCGCGTCTCGTCGGAGCCGGCCTGCACCGTGGTCAACCCGGACAGCGCCTGGACGAGCGGGTCGTAGACCGGTTTGCCGGCATAGGGCCCGGTCTCGCCGAACCCGCTGATCGACACATAGATGATCGACGGCGAGACCGCGCGGATGGCGTCCTCGCCGACGCCGATCCGGTCGGCCACGCCCGGACGGAAATTCTGGACGATCACGTCGGCATCGCGCGCCAGCCGCTTGACGATCTCCAAGCCGCGCGGATCCTTGAGGTTCAGCGTCAGCGAGCGCTTGTTGCGGTTGTTGTTGACGAAGGACGCGGTGAAACCGTTCCGCCGCGTGGAGACGGCCCGCGTATGGTCGCCGCCGGCCGGGTTTTCCACCTTGATCACGTCGGCGCCCTGGTCGGCGAGGATCATGGTCGTCGTCGGACCCGATATCATCGAAGTCAGGTCGAGGATTCTTACGCCTTCGAGTGGGCCGGTCATGGTCGTTTCTCTGTACGGGATACGGTGCGGGCGACGGGCATGGTCGGGAAACCGGTTCCCAATGTAAAGCCCGGCCGGTCGGCTGTCGAACGTTTCAGCGGGCCGCGAGCCATGCGGCGCGGCCGGCCTCGACCAGTACAACCGGGGCAAGGCCCGCCGCAAGCACCAGCACCCAGCCGGACGGATCGAGCCGGCTTATCGCCAGCACGCCGGCAAACGGCGGCAGCATGGCGACCGCGAGCAGGGTGGCGCACAGCGCCAGCGCGCCCCAGACGAAGGGATTGCGCACAACGTCGTTGCGCCACAAAGGAGTCGTGAGGTCGCGCATGTTGAAGACATGCCAGAGCTGGGCGCTGGCCAGTGTCAGGAACGAAACCGTGACTGCTTCGTCGTTGGGCAGGTGGAGCCAGTGCAAGGCGGCCACCAGCGCGGAGAGTGTCGCCAAGGTGATCAGCAGGCCGAACAGCACGATCCGCCGCCAGTGGCGGGCGGCGAGGATCGGCTCGCGCGGATCGCGCGGCGGCCGCCGCAGGACATCGTCCGGCCCTTCGCCGAGGCCCAGGGCGAAGGCCGGAAAGACGTCGGTCACCAGGTTGAGGAAGAGGATCTGCAGCGGCAGCACCGGCAGCGGCAGGCCGGCCAGTACCGCCAGTCCGACGATCAGCACCTCGCTCAGGTTGCACGACAGTAGATAGCCGGCGAAACGGCGGATATTGCCGAAGATCACGCGTCCCTCGCGCACGGCGCTGACGATCGTGGAAAAGGAATCGTCCTGCAGGATGATGTCGGCCGCCTCCTTGGCGACCTGCGTCCCGCGAATGCCCATGGCGATACCGATATCGGCCTGCCTGAGCGCCGGCGCGTCGTTGACGCCGTCGCCGGTCATGGCGACGACCGAACCGGATTTCTGGTGCAGCCGGATCAGCTCCAGTTTCTGTTCCGGGCTGACGCGGGCGAAAACGGCGGCCTTGCGAAGCCGGTGGCCCTCGTCTTCGCTGGCTTCGGGCAGACCGGTCAGTTCGTGGCCGGTGACGGCCTGCTCGGTCTGTTCGGCAAGACCGACGGCGGCGGAGATGCTGCGCGCCGTTTCGGCATGGTCGCCGGTGACCATGATCACCGAGATGCCGGCATCTCGGCAGGCCCGCACCGCACCGGCGATATCCCCGCGCGGCGGGTCGTGGATCGCCAGCAGTCCGAGGAAGGTGAGACCATCGTAAACCGGATCCGAGGGCGCGCCGACCGTCTTCTCCGCGACGGCCAGCATGCGGAATCCCTGCGCCGCCCGCGCATCGGACTGCCGGTGCCAGCTTTCGATGTCGTCCGGGCCGATATCTCGGTCGCCGCCGTCGCTGGCGATGCGGCTGCATTCCGGCAGGATCGCTTCCGGAGCGCCCTTGACGGTGACCAGGTATCCGTCGCCATGCTGGTGCACAGTCGCCATCCGCTTCGAGCGGCTGTCGAATGCATATTCGGCCGCCAGCGGATAGTCCGGCAACAGATCGCCCCGCCGCAGCCCCGCAATGGCGGCGGCACGCAGGATCGCGATTTCCGTCGGATCGCCGGTGCCGGTTTGCCCGTCCGGGTCGAGTGTCGCGTTGCTGCAAAGCGCACCCGCGCGCAGCGCCCTGTGGACGCTTTGCGCCGGCGCAGACGCATTCCTGTCCGACACGTCGTGTCCGTCGGGCCTGAAGCAGCTCGACGCCGCGTCCAGGAGCCAGTCGCCGTCCGGCAGAACGAGGCGCTCCACCACCATCCTGTTCTGCGTCAGCGTTCCGGTCTTGTCGGTCAGGATCACCGTGGTCGCACCCAGCGTCTCGACGGCGGGCAGATGGTCGACCAGCGCATTCTGGCGGGCCATGCGAAGCATGCCGCGCGCGAGGACCAGGGTCGCGACGATCGGCAGCCCTTCCGGAATTGCCGCGACCGCCAGCGCGATCCCGGCCTCGGCCATCAGCACGATATCGCGGCCTTCGACGATGCCGGACACGGCGATCAGCGAAGTCAATGCGAGTGTCACCAGGATCAGCTGGCGGCTCAGCCGGTCGAGTTGGCGTTCAAGCGGCGAACGCTCCTTCTCGGTCTCCTCGACGAGCCGCGATATGCGCCCGACCTCGGTGGCAAGGCCGGTCGCCGTGACAACACCCTCTGCCGTGCCACGGGTGATGGCGGTGGCCTTGTAGACCATGCTTGTCCGGTCCGGCAGCAGTGTGCCGGCGGCAACGGGCGCTGCGGACTTGTCGACCGGCAACGATTCTCCCGTCAGCGCCGCTTCATCGCTGGCAAGGTTCGCGGCACGGATAAGCCGCAGGTCGGCGGGGACGATGTCGCCGGCTTCGAGTACGACGATATCGCCCGGGACAAGTTCGCTCGCATCAAGCAATCGAGTCTGCCCGGAGCGCCTGACACGCGCCGTGGCAACGCTGAGGCCGCGCAGCGCTTCCATCGACCGGACGGCCCGCAATTCGGTGAAGAAGCCGATCGCCGTGTTGATAACGAGCACGACGACGACCGCCAGCGCCCCGATCCAGTCGCCGAACAGAGCCGACAGGAAGGCAGCCGTTGCCAGAAGCGCAACGACGGCGCTGGCTACCTGGCGGACGAGGATATGCAGCAGCGGCACCGGGCGCCTGCGGCCCATCCGATTGGGTCCCCACCGCTCGATCCGGGCACGCGCTTCCGCCTCGCTCAGCCCGTCGGCCGCATCGACACCGAGGTTCGCCAGCACGGTAGCGGGATCAAGCGCATATTCGCCTGTCGGCCCGGCGCTGGTCTCATCGGCTGTTTCGGCAGTTCGGGCCATTTAATCCTGCCATATTCCGGAGGGATCCTGCGGGCACTCGATCAGGTTCGCGGAACGTGACCGAAGGTTAACAATTGGTGACGCGGTTGAGGAAGGATTCAGGGCCGCGACCGTAGAAGTACCTCCGGAATATGCCTTTGACTGCGATCAAGGGGCCGAAACGCCCGGCGCCATGATTGGCGAAGCGGCATACCGCGAACGTGTCGATTGACGACGATCAATGCGCCGAAGCCGGATTCGAGCGATAAATTAGAATTCGATTGCCGCGGGCGTGTTGCTCCATCGGAATAGCGGCGTCCGCATTTCGCCAGTCTGCCCCTCGACTGACGAAGGCTA
>DATHRP010000481.1:0-8506 GCA_035465195.1 Afifellaceae bacterium
GCGGAAGCCAGGTCCATGATCGCGCCGGCCGGCACGGTCGTGCCAAGGGTGAAGACGTCGGCATTGCCGTCTTTCATCTGGTTCACCGAATCCGTGTAGGAGCCGTAGCTGACACGCGACATGTCGTCATAGCTGAAGCCATAGGCCTTCAGCAGGTGATCGGTGATCGCCTCGCCGGTATTGCCCTTCTTCTGGGTCGTCAGGCCCTTGCCCTTGAAATCGGCGGCCGTCTTGATCCCGGAATCTGCGTTTGCCACGACCTGGAAATATTGCGGATAGAGGGTGGCGACGTTGCAGACATTGGTCGCCTTCTCGTCAAACGGAGGGTTGCCGTTTATGGCATCGACGGTGGACACCGAATTGGCGAAGCCGAAATCGGCCTTGCCGGCCTGGACCGCCTTGACGTTGGCGATGCCGGCGCCGGGAAGGACCTGCACGGACGTGTCCGCGACATTGCTTTCGACGATATTCTTGATGGCGCCGCCAAGCGGATACCAGGACCCGCCCTGTGGGCCGGTCATCAGCTTGATGTCGGCCGCATGCGCGGCGCAGGACAGGCCGATGGCGAACGCGCCGGCAAGGGTGAGGCTGGCGAAACGATAGATCATAGGCTTCCTCCCAAGGAATGGCGTCGGACGTTGATTTTTCGATCGCCCGTTGACGCCGTGACACGCAGCCATGCCGGTTGAGGCCGAAGCTGCCGATACGGCCGGGATAGTAGGGAGCGGTTCCGGGTCCGGCAAGCCGAAGATTGGTAAATTACCGGATGGAATCGGTATCACTTGCCGCGGCGGCGGAAATCCGGAACCGGCCGCGGCTTCAGCTTGATGGTCAGTTCGTCGGAAACTTCCGAGCCGTCGTGGAGGCCAAGCAGGATTCCGCGCCGCTGGCTCTTGCCGCGCATCTTCTCCAGATCGTCATCGGAAATCGCGGTGCGTTGTGACAAGCGCCGCGCCCAGGCCCCGAGGCAATCGTAGAGGCGCTCGATCTCGGCTCTGCATTGCGGGTCGGCAGCGCGGTCGGTGAACTCGTCCGGATCTTCACGAAGGTCGAACAGCATCGGATCGATTCCGCCCTCGAAATGGATCATCTTCCAGCGTCCGTCGAAAATCATGAATGCCCGCGCGTCACGAGGCTTGAGCTTGAGGCGGTCAGCCATCGGCGTTGTCGAATAGTCGAACTCGCAAATCACGTAATCACGCCATGTCTCAGGTGCCCTCCCCTCCAGGAACGGCAGCAACGACCGGCCTTCGAGAATATGGTGCGGTACCGACGCGCCGGTTGCCTCCATGAACGTCGGGGCGAGGTCGATCGCCTCGACAAGCGCGTCACAGACCGTTCCACGGGTCGCGTCCGCCGCCGCGCGCGGATCGTAGACGATCATCGGTATCTTCACCGCCTGTTCGTGGAAGAAGTTCTTCTCGCCGAGCCAGTGATCACCGAGATAGTCGCCATGGTCGGAGGTCAGAACGATCATCGTGTCGTCCATCCGCCCGGTTTCTTCCAGGTGCGCGAACAGCCGGCCCATCTGATCGTCGCACTGCTTGATCAGACCCATATAGGCCGGAATGACCGTCTCGCGAACTTCGTCACGGGACTGATTGCGGGCAACGATCGTCTGCATGTACGCGTCATAGACCGGGTGCGGATCAACCCGTTCGCTCGGATCGCGTACGGCGGACTGAATGTCCTCCGGCCCGTACATGCCGGCATAGGGCGCCGGCACGATATAGGGCCAGTGCGGCTTGATGTACGACAGATGGCAAAGCCATCGCCGGTCGTCGCGGCCCGGTGCGTCGAGGAACTCGATAAACCGCGACGTCAGCCAGGGCGTCTCACTATCCTCCTCGCGAACGTTGGCCTCACTGCGCGCGAATTGCGTGAACCAGCCCGAAGCCAGATTTCCGTCATCGTCCAACCCGGCATTGGCGTGGTCGGCCCATGGATTGTCGCCGGGATAGCCCTGCGACTTGAGATATTCGTTATAGGGGGAGCGGCGCTCGTCGTAATATCCATCGGGCCCTTCGGGCCACAGCCCGTCGTCGCGCACGATGACATCGAAGCCGCATTCGGACAGCCGCGCGCCGATGATGCTGTCCGGCGCGATGCCGAGGCGTTCCAGCCCCCTGGCGTCGGCTTCCATATGGGTCTTGCCGACCAGGAATGCATCCATGCCGTTTGCGCGCAGATGATCGCCCAGCGTCTGCTCGCCGACCTTGAGCGGAAAATTGTTGCGTTGCGCGCCGTGGGAATGGACGTAGCGGCCGGTATAGAAGCTCATCCGGGACGAACCGCAGATCGGCGACTGCACATATGACCTGGAAAACCGGACACCTTTCTCCGCCAGCCGATCGATATTGGGCGTCCTGAGCGTCTTGTGGCCGGTGCAGGAGAGATAGTCCCACCGCAACTGGTCGAACATGACAAAGACGATATTGCGGATCGTTCGGCTCATAGATTCAGGGTGCTATCCAATGGCGGATCAAATGCGAAGTGCATTCATTTGGCTGGATCGGATCGGTACGGCCCGGCCGGTGTGCTGTCAACTCGGCCGCCGGCAGATCAACTGCCCAGATGACAGATCTGGTATTCGGCGCCGGCCAGCCATTCAGTATTGATTTCCACCCCCCATCCCGACCCGTCGGGGATGGCGACCTTGCCGTCACGAGCCGTCAGGGCGGGCTCGTACAATCCCGACTCCCAGGGATAGTGGTCGTCCTCCTCGATGGAGAATTCAACATACGGGCCGGCCGCCTCGATCGCGCCCATCATGTGAAGGGTGAACACGGTGACCAGGGACCGGTTGGCCGAATGCGGCGTACAGGGCAGGCCCGCCTCTCTCGCATAGTCCGCCACCTGAAGGGTGCGGCCAAGACCGCCGAGATAGAGGATATCGGGCTGCAAGACATCGACGGCGCGCATCGCTGCCATCCGTCGCCAGTTCGCGAGGTCGCATTCCTGTTCGCCGCCGGTCACGTCGATGTCGAGCGCATCGGCCACCTGCCTTGTCCAATCGAGCTCCCAATAGGGGCACGGTTCCTCGTAGTGGCAGTAACCGTGATCCTCCAGCATCCGGCCGACCTCGATACCGCGCGCCGGCGTATAACAGCAATTGGCGTCAGCCAGCAGGCTGGCCTCCTCGCCGAGCGCCTTGCGCACGGCCGGAATGATCGCCTCCGTGCGGCCGGGCCATTCGTCCACGTCGTGGCCGAACTCGCTGCCGATCCTGATCTTGAAGGCGTCGTAACCGTGCCGGTCGCGCAGCCGGACAAGCCTTTCCGCCTCTTGGTCCGGGCCGATATCGCGGCGCATGCTGGAGGCATAGACGCGAAGCGGCCGGGGCGTTCCGCCGAGCAGTTCGCAGACGCTCTTGCCCTCCAGCTTACCGCGCAGATCCCAAAGGGCCGTATCGAGACCGCCGATGGCGCGGCGGAGATAGGAACCGGGGAACTTGTGCTCACGCTCGACAATGCGCAGCGCCAGTCCGTCGATATCGTATATATCGGCTCCCAGCGAATAAGGCGCGACCTGGCGGTGGAGCACACGCGCCGAGATATCGGAATTGTAGGTGGACACCTGGCCCCAGCCCTGGCTGCCGTCCTCGGCAGTGACCCGCACGAACCCGACGGAGTCCGTGCTGAATGTCTCGATGCCGTGGATCTTCATGGGCGCATGCCGACCGGCCGTGCAGCTTCAGCCGGAGAATTCGAACTGGCTGACCTGCCGGTAGGTCTCGCCCGGCCGCAGGGTCGCATCGGTGAATTCCGGCCTGTTCGGCGAATCCGGCCAGCGTTGGGGCTCCAGGCACAACCCGCCGTGCCGGCCGTAGCTTGCCCCGTCCAGCCCCGGTACCGGCACATCCAGTCCTACACCATCGTAGAACTGCAAACCCGGCTCGGTGCTGCGGATGGTCAGGCCGATCCCGCTTTCGCCCATCAGCGCGGCATGGAAAGCCGGCTCGGCAAAGGGTTCGCGGGCGAGGCAGAAATTGTGATCGTAGAGCGTGGCCGGCACGCCGGGATCGCGAATGAGTCGGCCCTGGCGGAAGTCGAACGGCGTACCGGCAACCGACGCGATTTCGCCGGTGGGGATCAGGGTGTCGTCGACCGGGAGATAGCTGTCCGCCGGGATCTGCAGCCGATGGGCGAGAATGTCCGGCGTACCGTCGAGATTGAAATAGCTGTGATGGGCCAGATTGACGATGGTCGGAGCGGACGTCTCCGCCTCGTAGACGATCTGCATCGTCGAGGGCGGCATCAGCTCTATCGTGCAGCGGACATTAACGGTGCCCGGATATCCGCACTCGCCTTCCGGAGAGACGAGAGACAGAACCACCGCCGTTTCACTGACGTCCTCGAAAACCCACGGCCTGACGCCGAAGCCAACATGCCCACCGTGAAGGTGATGCCGGCCGAGGAAATTGCGGTCAAGCTGGTAGGTTTTGCCGTCGAGTTCGAAACGTCCTTCGGCGATGCGGTTGGCATACCGCCCGGCCGTGATGCCGCAGGACTTGGAATGTTGCAGGTAATCCTCGAGGGATTCGAAACCCAGTACGAGCGGGTGGTCGGCGCCCTCAAGTCGCAGATCGCGAACGACGGCTCCCAGCGAGAGGATATCGGCGTTGAGGCGACCTGCCGAAATTGTGGCTGCGTCGATTGCCCGCCCGTCGGGCATCGATCCGAACCGGCGTAGCTTGCCGAGGTTTTCCATCGCGCGCTCCCAAGTATCAGATCGCACTGTAGCCGTTTTCGATCAGCAGGGAGACTATCAATTCGCGCGCGCGTTCGCGGTGGGCCCTGTGTCTTTTGTAGGCGAGTTCGGCGTCGCCGGCCTGAATGGCGCGGACCACTGCCCGATGATCGGCGTTGGATTTCGTCGGCTTTGGCCGGAGGTGGAGCGTTGCGATCCGGGCCCGATGCGCCTGGTCGCTGACCGTTTCGATTATTCCGGCAATCCGCGAATTGCCCGCCTCTTCAACCAGCGTCCGATGAAATGCCGAGTCCGCCTCTGCCCACGCGTGCAGATCATCCCCCGCAAGGGCATCTTCCATAACGTCGATGGCGGCGTTCAACCGTGCAACCGCCTCAGCATTGTCAACAGCCGCAGCAAGCTTTGCCGCAGCGACTGGCTCCAATGCGGTCAGGATCTCGTAGATCTCGACCATATCCGCGACAAGGATGGGCAGGACGACGAAACCGCGCCGCGGCCGCACCTTGACGAGGCGTTCTTTTTCGAGCCGGATCAGCGCTTCCCGGATCGGCGTACGGCTGACGCCGATTTCCTCGGCGGCCTCGCGCTCCAGCCGCTCGTCGCCGCCGGCCCAAAGCCCTTCGCATATTCTTTTCTTCAGGGCGATGTAGGCCCGGTCGACCTGGCTGGTCGGTCGTGACGTCTCAGCCATCCGGGTATTCGATGGGCGAAATGCAGCCGGTCTCTGCCGAACGATAGGTGGCCTCGATGATCGCGATATTGGCCAGATAATCGCGGCCGGAAATTTCAAGCGGCGTGTTCTTCCTCAGGTGCGAAAGCACGTGCGCCTGATAGGCATACACGCAATCGCCGCCAAAACCGATGTCCTGCCATTCGTAGGCATGCTGGCTCTCTTCGTTATGGCCGGTCTTGCGCACGAAGATGTTGCCGTTGCCGTCGAGCCTGAGCACGCCGCCGGATCCCTCGATGGTCATCTCGCCCATGGTGCGCCTTCGGTCCTCGGCACTGTGGTCGACAAGCCGGTTGCCGTCGTAAAGCGCGCGAACGGCGTTGTTGAAATGCAGAACGATGAAGCCCGCATCCTCGCCGGAAATGACCGGATTGAGACGACGGAGGTCGGCGAAGACCGCCTTGGGGCGTCCGAGCAGGAACTGGAAGACGTCGAAATGATGAACGGCCGTCTCGAAAACCATAAAACGCCGCATTTCACGGAAATAGGGCTGCCGGTCCAGATAGGCCGACTCGCCCTGCCCGTCGCCCGGACGCAGCCGGAAGTTCATCGAATAGACCTGACCGATAGCCCCGGCCGCCAGTAATTTCTTGATCTCCCGATACCAGGGCTGAAACCGGAAATTCTCGTGTATGGCCAGGCTAATGCCTGCCTGCTCGGCCAGCGCGACCGCCTCCTGAGCCTCCGCGAGATTTCCGCAGAACGGCTTCTGGCATATCACGTTGACGCCGAATTCCGCCGCCGAACGGATGATCGACAGATGGGCATCCGGCGGGGCGACGATATCGACCAGATCCGGCTTGATGGCGCCGAGCATGTCCGACGGCTTGTCGAAAGCGGTCGGAAGGCCGTGGCTAATGGCGATCTGGCGCGACTTTGAAAGATCCCTGTCAGCCGCGCCGACTATATTGACGTCGTCGAACCGGGCCCAGGCTTCAACATGATATTTGGAGAAATAACCGCAGCCGGCAATGGCTAGTCTAATCGGATTCTTTGCCATCTATCAGATTGTCTCCGGATCAAGTATGCCGAGTGCCGACTCAATTGCCGCAACGATTGCAACTGTGCCATCGTTACCACCGAACTCAACCGAATTCAGCCCCGACGAAAACGCCTCGTCGACGGCGGTCTGCACGAGCCTTCCGGCGCGAACGGCCTGTTCTTCGGAATGTCTGTGGCCGAGCCAGTCCAGCATCATGGCGCCGGACAAAACCATCGCGGCGGGGTTTGCAAGGCCCTTACCGGCAATATCAGGCGCCGAGCCATGACACGGCTGGAAAACGGCATGCTCGTCGCCGACGTCTGCAGACGGCGCCATGCCCATACCGCCGATCAGGCCTGCGGCAAGGTCAGAGAGAATGTCTCCGAACATGTTCTCAGTCACCATGACGTCAAAGGTCCAGGGCTTGCGCACCATTTCGAGCGCCGTTGCGTCGACATACGCCCGCCGCGACTGCAAATTGGTAAACTCTCCGGCGATTTCGTCGAAAATTTCCCGGAAAAATGCGAACGACTTGAAGATATTCGCCTTGTCGACGCATGTCACAACGCCATCAGCACCCGCCGCCTTGCGCTGCTCGGCGAGCCTGAAGGCAAAACGGAACAGGCGTTCCGATCCCTTGCGCGTGATCACCTGGGTGTCCTCGGCGCGATCATCGTAGACTTTGCCATTGCCGAACGAGGAAAACAGGCCCTCGGTGGACTCGCGGATCAGGACGAAATCGAGCTGATGAGCGCGCGGGTCCGAAAGCGGCCCGGGTACGCCCCTGACCGACCGGGCCGGCCGTACGCCGGCATAAAGATCGAGTTCGATACGCAAATCGATCTGCGGAGCGATCTCGGTCCCGTCCGGATAGCGGATCGACGGATCCCCCATGGCGCCCAGCAGAATGGCGTCGGAGCGCCGCGCCAAATCCAAAGTCTCCGCAGGAAGGGCCGTCCCCTCGCTCTGGTAGCATGCGGCGCCGGCTGGCGCTTCCTCGCCGGCAATCGATATGCCGCCGACCCGATCGCAGGCGGTCCGCAGGATACGCATGCACGGCTCCATGATTTCGTTGCCGATGCCGTCGCCCGGTAGGACGCAAATATGAAACTGGTTTGTGCTCATGGCTTCAATTTTCCCTCCGTTCGGTGGAGCTGGCCGCGCCCGGCTGAACCGCCGGCGCCTTGTCCAGTGCCGCAAGAAGCGGGGTGATGTCGGTGTGAAAGTGCGGCATCGGCCAGCCGCGGACGGGCGAACGCACGCATGACAGGCGCTCGCCCAACAGGCAGCCGAACACCATGCGATCGAATTCCGGGCCATCGAAAGCCAGGCTCGAGATGTTGCGCAGTTGCCGTGCCGGGTTGCCGTCGAGATGCGGTCTGCCCATTTCGCCGGCCAGGTAAGCCTCTTCGGCCGCGTCGACGAACCCTCTATCCGCATCCTCGATAAAGAGATGCCGACCGCCGGCGCCATCGACCCGGATGACGCGGTTCGAGACGATCGAGACAATCCAGACATCGCCGTTGGCGTCGAATGCCATGCCGTCCGGATAAGTGCCGGAGCCAAACTCGGCGACCGTGCGCCGGTTCGTGAGGCTGCCGTCGGCGGTGATGTCGAAACAGGTCAGGCGGCGGCCGAACGTCTCGTTGACGAACAGGCGCTCGCCGTCGGGATGGACCAGGCATTCGTTCGAATATCCCAGGCCGTCGGCGACTATCCGCGTGCCCCTGGCATCGCGCAGAACGATGAACCCGTCGGCGACGTCGCCACGGTAGGCGTCCGCACGGGGGATGTGCCGGGTGGATACGGAGAGCCACTGACGGCCGTTTGCATCGAGATGACAGAAATTCGATGGCGGCACCGGAATATTGTCGACCTCGGTCAGTTCAGCCGTGACGCTACCGTCCGGCCGCAAGCGCCAGACGCCGCCGGTTTCGGCGCCGAGGTGGGCGAGCAGTACATCGCCGCCCTCCGCCAGAGCGATCCCGTTCGGCTTTAGCGGGAACGGCGGAGCCACTGCCAGGTGGCTCTTCACCGAGCCATCCGGGAAGATGGCGGCAACACCGCCCTGCCCCGACCAGTCC
>DATHRP010000482.1:0-4388 GCA_035465195.1 Afifellaceae bacterium
CCGACGCGACGCGCTCGGCCCTGTTCGCCGCGTCCGCGCTGGCGCTTGCCGGCGGGCTCGTCCTGTCCTCGGCCATCGTCACCTCCAAGTTCGGCAAGGGTCTGGTCGCGGTGCGCGACGCGGAAAGCCGGGTGCGGTTCCTCGGCTACCGGGTGGAGCATGTGAAGCTGTTCGTCTTCGTGGTGTCGGCCTGCATGGCGGGCATCGCCGGTGCGCTCTACGTGCCGCAGGTCGGCATCATCAATCCGGGCGAATTCGCGCCGGCCAATTCCATCGAGGTGGTGATCTGGACCGCCGTCGGCGGCCGCGGCACGCTGGTCGGGCCGATCATCGGCGCGCTGCTCGTCAACGGCACCAAGAGCTACTTCACCGCCGCCCTGCCGGACCTCTGGCTGTTCGTCCTGGGCGGCCTGTTCATCTTCGTCACGATCTTCCTGCCCAAGGGCATCGTCGGAACGCTTGCCGGGTTGGCGGCGCGGCGCACTCCGCGGCGCGACAGCAAGCCGGCCGTTGAGGAAGCCCTGCGACCGGCGGCGGCGGAGTAGACCATGAACCACGCCCAGCACGAAAGCCTGCTCTACCTCAACGGCGTCTCGGTCTCCTTCGACGGGTTCAAGGCGCTCAACAGCCTTTCACTGGTCATGGAGCCTGGCGAGATGCGGGCGATCATCGGCCCGAACGGCGCCGGCAAGACGACGATGATGGACGTCATCACCGGCAAGACGCGGCCGGACGAGGGCGAGATCTTCTTCAAGGGCAAGACGGACCTGACCAGCCAGGACGAGGCGTCGATCGCCGAACTCGGCATCGGCCGAAAGTTCCAGAAGCCGACCGTGTTCGAGAACCACACCGTGCGCTCCAACCTGGAACTGGCGCTTGCGGGCAGCCACCGCGTCTTCGACACCCTGTTCTACCGCAGGAACGAACCCGACGAGGCGCGCATCGACGCGCTCCTGGAGACGATCCGGCTCGGCGACCGCGAGACCGAAACCGCCGCCAACCTGTCGCACGGCCAGAAGCAGTGGCTGGAGATCGGCATGCTGCTGGCGCAGGAGCCCGAGCTGCTCCTGGTCGACGAGCCGGCGGCAGGCATGACCGACGCGGAGACCGAAGAGACGGCGCGGCTTCTGAAGGAGATCGCCAAAACCCGATCGGTGATGGTCGTGGAGCACGACATGGCCTTCGTGCGCGACCTCGACGTCAAGGTGACGGTGCTGCATGAGGGCTCGGTGCTGGCGGAGGGCTCGCTCGACCATGTCAGCAGCGACCCGCGCGTGGTCGAAGTGTATCTGGGGCGGTGACGACGATGCTGAACGTGGACCGGATCGACCTTCACTACGGCGCGGCGCAGGTGCTGCGCTCGGTCTCGCTCGACGTCAAGCCGAAGACCATCACCTGCGTGCTGGGGCGCAACGGCGTCGGCAAGACCAGCCTTCTGAGGGCGATCGTCGGGCATCATCCGGCGAGCGGCGGCGAGATCACCTTCGACGACAAGCCGCTCAATCAGATGCCGGCGTTCCAGCGGGCGCGGGCCGGCATCGCCTACGTTCCCCAGGGCCGCGAGATCTTCCCGCTGCTGACGGTGAAGGAAAACCTGCAGACCGGCTTCGTCGCGGCGGGCCGTGGCGAGCGCACGGTGCCCGACCACGTCTTCGAACTGTTTCCGGTATTGCACGACATGCTGGGCCGGCGCGGCGGCGATCTCTCCGGCGGCCAGCAGCAACAGCTTGCGATCGGCCGGGCGCTGGTGACGCGGCCGAAGCTGCTCGTGCTCGACGAACCGACGGAGGGCATACAGCCCTCGATCATCAAGGATATCGGCCGCGCGATTCGCTATCTGCGCGACAGCGCCGGCCTCGCCATATTGCTGGTCGAACAAGATCTCGACTTTGCCCGGGAATTGGCCGACTTTGTGCATATCATGGACAGGGGCGAAGTGGTGTTCGCCGGGGAAGCCGCGGATCTGGAGAAAGATGACGTTCGCCGACACCTTACCGTCTGAGCCGGAGCCGGGCACGCCCGCGCTGCAGCGCACGTCAGGGCACGCGCGCCTGGCGATCCGGCGTGATGGCGAGGTTTCACGGCTGGAGCGGCTGTTCCAGGAAGGTGCCGCGAAGATCAGGCGTCCCAACGTGCCAAAGGGCGCGCCGTCCGAGGCCGTGATGATCAACACGGCCGGCGGCCTGACCGGCGGCGACCGGTTCCGGGTCGAGGTGGAGATCGGTGATGGCGCAGGCGCGGTGGTGACGAGCCAGGCCTGCGAGAAGATCTACCGGTCGTCCGGGGGCGCCGCTCGTGTGGAGAACAGCCTGCGCATCGGCAAGGGCGCCTTCTGCGCCTGGCTGCCGCAGGAGACGATCCTGTTCGACCGGGCGCGGCTGGAACGCCGGATCGACGTGGACCTGGCGGACGGCGCACGGCTGATGGCGATCGAACCGATCATCCTCGGCCGCCTGGCGATGGGCGAGACCGTGCACGCCGGCAGCCTGCGCGACCGCTGGCGCATCCGGCGGAAGGGCCGGCTGGTCCATGCTGACGATCTGCGCCTGGAGGGCGATATCGATATTCTGACGGGATCGGCGCCCCTGCTCGCCGGCAATCGCGCCGCCGCGACGATCGTGCTGGTGAGCGATGACGCGGAAGACCATCTCGCCGTCGTGCGCGACATGCTCGGCGAGGAGCAGAACGGCGCGGCCAGCGCCTGGGACGGACGGATGATCGTCCGCCTGCTGGCGCTGAGCGGCCAGAAGCTGCGGGCGCTGATGATCCCGCTGATCCGGTTGCTGCTTCAACGGCTGGTGCCGGAGGGCGTCATTGCCCCCGCGCTGCCGCGCGTCTGGACGACATGACAGAAGGCCGATGGACGAACAATGAGACTGACCCCGCGTGAAAAGGACAAATTGCTGATCGCCATGGCGGCCGTGGTCGCGCGCCGGCGGCTCGAACGCCGCGTCAGGCTCAACCACCCGGAAGCGATCGCGCTGATTTCCGATTTCGTGACCGAGGGCGCGCGGGACGGACGGTCCGTCGCCGAACTGATGGAAGCCGGCGCGCATGTCGTCAGCCGCGACCAGGTGATGGACGGCGTCGCCGAGATGATCCACGACGTGCAGGTCGAGGCGACCTTTCCCGACGGCGTCAAGCTCGTCACCGTGCACAATCCGATCCGTTAGGCAAACCGCATGGAGGTTGACATGAAAACCCTGTTTCCGGCTGCCCTTTCCGCGCTCGCCACGCCGGCACTGGCCCATTCCGGCTTGACCGAGCATGCGCATCCGCACGACGCGTCGGCGTTTGCCGGCGAGGCCGTGGTCGCCGCGCTGCTGACCCTGGTAGCCGTCGGCGCGGTCTACTACACCGCCATGTCCCGAGCCGCCGCCAGGTCGAAGGCCGACAAATGATCCCTGGTGAGATCTTTCCGGCCGACGGTGAGCTGATCCTCAACGAAGGCGCGGACGCGGTGACGCTGACCGTGTCGAACACCGGCGACCGACCGGTGCAGGTCGGCTCGCATTACCATTTCTTCGAGACCAACGATGCGCTCGATTTCGATCGCGAGGCGGCACGCGGCATGCGCCTCGACATCGCGTCGGGCACCGCGGTGCGCTTCGAGCCCGGCCAGAGCCGGGACGTGGCTTTGGTACCGCTTGCCGGCAACCGCAGGGTCTACGGCTTCAATCAGAAGATCATGGGAGCGCTGGACTGATGCCCGCAACGATCTCGCGTGCCGCCTATGCCGACATGTTCGGCCCGACCACCGGCGACAAGGTCCGGCTGGCCGATACCGACCTCATCATCGAGGTGGAGAAGGATTTCACCACCTACGGCGAGGAGGTGAAGTTCGGCGGCGGCAAGGTGATCCGCGACGGCATGGGCCAGTCGCAGGTGACACGCGAGGGCGGCGCCGTCGACACGGTGATCACCAACGCGCTGATCGTCGACCATTCGGGAATCTACAAGGCCGATGTCGGCCTGAGGGACGGCAGGATCGCCGGCATCGGAAAGGCGGGCAACCCGGACACCCAGCCCGGCGTCGATATCATCGTCGGTCCGTCGACGGAAGCGATTGCCGGCGAGGGCAAGATCCTGACGGCCGGCGGGTTCGATTCCCACATCCATTTCATCTGCCCGCAGCAGATCGACGAGGCGCTGATGTCGGGCGTCACCACGATGCTGGGCGGCGGCACCGGGCCGGCGACCGGTACCAACGCCACCACCTGTACGCCGGGCGCATGGCATATCGGCCGGATGATCCAGGCGGCCGACGCCTTTCCGATGAACCTCGCCTTCGCCGGCAAGGGCAACGCCTCGATGCCGGACGGACTGATCGAGCAGATCGCCGGCGGCGCCTGCGCGCTGAAGCTGCACGAGGACTGGGGCACGACGCC
>DATHRP010000483.1:0-2583 GCA_035465195.1 Afifellaceae bacterium
CTCGATCATTGATCGATATCAGTTATTCAACTGACTATTTGTCACCGGTCAGATTTTGTTAAGGCTTATATCCTAGCGGATTAACCGGGCGGGCGGGATAAACCCCGTTGCCCAGCAGTTTGGAGAGCCTGTTGGCGCGAAAAGCGCGAGCTGGTCGGGCGTCTCGGCGACCTTGGTCGGGCCCTCGCCAAGCCTCTGCGCCGCCTCCGCGATGGCCTCCGACAGGCAGAAGCGCACCACGCGATCATCGAGCGGCAGCAGCCCGGCCCGGTCGAGCTGCTCCGCAAAGGCCTCGGCCGTCCGCGCCGAATAGAGCAGCACGCCGTCAACCTCGTTTCGGTCGAGCGCCCGATGCGCGGCGTCGGCAAGATCCGGCGCTTTCTCCGCCCGATAGACCACGACCGTTTCCACCGCGTAGCCATCCCGGCCGAGTTCGTCCGCCGGATGGCCGGCCCGGTCGGCGCCGGCCGCATAGAGCAACGGTCCGCCGGCCGGTGTACAGGATCGCTTGACAACCGCCAGCAGGTCCTTGAGCGCGCCGCCGGCAGAGGTCGACGAGGCAAAACCGGCCCGCTTGGCTTCCACCGCCGTCCGGTCGCCGACGGCGAGCACCGGGCAGGACTTGAGCGCGCCCCATCGGACGTGGCGTTCGAGCGCGCGCACCGCATTGACGCTGGTGACCAGGATCGCCTGCGGCTTGCCGGTCCGGATCGCCGCATCGACCAGGTATCGGATCTCGAGCGCCGGCGAGAGGATCGCCTCGTGGCCGAGCTTTTCCAGCGCCAGCGCCGTCCGTTCGCCGTCCGGGTCGGGTCGGGTGACGATGAGCCGCATCGCGGTCCTCAGGAGAGACCGAGCGTGTCGAGCAGTGCCGCCGGCAGTCGCCCGCGCAGCGCCAGCCCGGCCTCGCGACCGATCGCCTCCGCCTCGCCGGCGGCTCCCGACGCTTGCCCGTCATGGCTCTCGCTTCCGTCCGGCGCGAGCACCAGTCCGGAGAATGTCAGCGCCGCGCCGTCAACCTCGGCCAGCCCGGCGATCGGCGTCCGGCACGATCCGTCGAGCACATCGAGGAAGGCGCGCTCGCAACTGACCGCCTGCCGCGTCGGCGTATGGTCGACGGCCGCCAGCAGTTCCAGCACCGCATCGTCGCCCGCGCGGCATTCCACGGTAACCGCCCCCTGTCCGCAGGCCGGCGGAAAACGGTCGGTGTCCAGCAATTCGGTGATTCGGCCGCCGAGGCCGAGCCGGTCGAGGCCGGCGGAGGCAAGCAGCGTGGCGTCGAAATCGCCGTCCTCGATCCGCTTCAACCGTGTCGGCACGTTGCCGCGGATCAGTTCGGTGCGGATATCGGGGCGGAGCCGCTTCACCAGTGCCGCCCGCCGGAGCGACGCCGTTCCGAGCACCGCCCCGTCCGGCAGATCGTCGAACCGCGCGACCGAGCCAGCGATCAGCGCATCGCGGATGTCGGCCCGCTCCAGGTAGGCGGCAAGCGTCAGCCCGTCCGGCAGCCGAGTCGGCATGTCCTTCGCCGAATGGACGGCGAGATGGATCGATCCGTCGAGCAACGCCTCCTCGATCTCTTTCGTGAACAGGCCCTTGCCGCCGGCCTCCAGCAGCGCCCGGTCTGTGATGCGGTCGCCGGTCGTCCGGATGACGGCAATTTCCAGCGCCCCGTCGGGCAGACCGTGCGCCTCCTGCAGCGCGTCGCGCACGGCGCGCGCCTGCCACAGCGCCAGGTCGCTGCCCCGGGTACCGATCCGGATCGGATGTGAAATGGATGTGCTCATCTTTGCCTTGCCGACGCCCGGCCGGCCCGATTTGCCTCTGGACCGCGCCGCCCTCAGGGTCTATCGACGGTCCCGTTCCGGCGCAAGGGTCTGGGTTACGGCATGACGGTCCGCACGGTGCTCGGCATCGAAACGAGCTGCGACGAAACGGCGGCGGCGATCGTCCGGCTGGCGGCCGACGGCAAAGGGCGCATCCGCTCCAACGTGGTGCTGAGCCAGCTCGAGGACCATGCCGCCTTTGGCGGCGTGGTGCCGGAGATCGCCGCCCGCGCCCATGTCGAGGCCCTCGACAGCGTGATCGCCACCGCGCTCGACCAGGCCGACGCCGGGTTCGACGATCTCGATGCAGTCGCCGTCACCGCCGGCCCCGGTCTTCTCGGCGGGCTGCTGGTCGGCGTCATGACCGCGCAGGCGGTCGCCGCCGCGCGCGGCCTGCCGCTCTATGGCGTCAACCATCTGGAGGGCCATGCGCTTACGGCCGCGCTCACCGACGGCACGGCCTTTCCCTATCTCCTGCTGCTGGTCTCCGGCGGCCACACGCAACTGCTCGAGGTCCGCGGCCTCGGCGAATCCCGCCGGCTCGGCTCCACCATCGACGACGCGCTCGGCGAAGCCTTCGACAAGACCGCCAAGATGCTGGGCCTGCCCTATCCGGGCGGGCCGGCTGTCGAGGAAGCCGCGGCAGAGGGCAATCCGGAGCGGTTCGCATTGCCGAAACCCCTTGTCGGCAAGCCGGGCTGCGATTTCTCCTTTTCCGGGCTGAAGACGGCAGTCCGCCGGGCGGCGGTGGAAACCG
>DATHRP010000484.1:0-7657 GCA_035465195.1 Afifellaceae bacterium
ACGGTCCGAGGTCGTTGCGGTTCCGACAGTCATCAAAAGATCACCGTTTCAGCGAAAATCCGTCGGGATGAAACAACGCAGAGTAATTTCTAAAAGTATTTTCAATTTAAAGTGTAGGAACCGTCCATGAAACTGCACACGCGCCGGATCGAGACGCGCTTCGGCCTGTTCAACAGGCGCACCGAGCACGAGCTGTTCTGCCGTATCGAGCTCAAGCCCGGCGAGCGCGAGGCCTACGAGCGCTCCGGCCTCGGCGAGGCGGTGGTCATCGCCTACCGGCCGCGCGGCGTGCCGCTCGACACGAGACTCGCGAGCCTGGTCGCCGGCGAGACCCGGTTCGGCTCGGAGGACCCTGCCGAGCTGGAGGCTATCGAGCGGCAGGTCGGCGAGGCGGCGGCGCGGCTGGCCGATGCCGTCGGCGGCGATCTCGAGGTGCAGTCCGGCTGATTGCGTGAGCGCGGGTCTCCGCGCAGCAAGCATGCCCTCCGCTCAGCCGCCGGCCGCCCGCCTGTTGCGGGCGAGCACCCTCAGCCTGGAATGCAGTTCCTCGCGCTCGCCGTAGCAGCCCTGCAGCCAGCGGGCGCCGCCGCCGGCGTCGAAGGCCTCGCGGCCGTGCAGGACGCGGCGGTTGTCGAAGCCGACGAGATCGCCCGGTCGGTAGGCGAAGGCGAGTTGGAACGCCGGGTCGCCGGCAAGCTTGGTATAGAGCTTGAGCGCCCGGTAGGCGGGTCCGATTTTGTCGAACGGGGCGGCGAGCGGCCCGCGCAGGAAGCCGCCGAGACGCACCTCGCGGTAGCCGCCGTCGGGGCCGAGCACGACCGTCGGCGAGCGCCAGCGGTAATCGCTGTTGCGGGCCCGGTTGGTGAACGTCCAGTCGATTTCGGTCAGCGCCCGGAAGGCATCGGCATCGCTCCGGCGGATATGGTCGGCGACAGCGAAGCCGTCGACATAGGTCGCGTTGCCGCCGGCGGTGGAGTTCTCCATGCAGTGGAGGAACTGCAGGCCGGGCTGGTATTCGCGCGTCGGCAGGTCGGTGTGGGCGGGAAGCGCCAGCGACGTATAGGCGTTGGAGTCCGGGTCTGGCCGGGCCCGCACGTCGAAGATAAGGCCGAAATTGCTGTCGCGGACGGTGCCGATCCGCCGCGCCACCCGGCCCACCATGCCGGGCTCGGTCGCCACGTCGCGCAGCCGCGCCACGCCGAAGCGCGCGAGCGCCGTCAGCCAGCTCTCCAGCACCGCGTCGTCGGTCAGGATCGCCGCGCCGTCGAAGGTGGGCGGTTCGGCCATGTCGGCCGCCGTCCACAGTTGCGGCGCGACAGGGTCGAGCGCCGCCGGCGCGCCGCCTGAATCGTGGTCTGAATAATCGTGCGCCCTGAGCCAGCCCGGATGGAACCGCGTCTCGTGCCCCTCCGGTTCGAAGCGGACGGCGAGCGCGCCTGCCGCATCGACGCCGACGGACGCCGCGTGAAGATCCTCCGGGGCGGCGGTGAAGTCGTAGGTCGCCTCCCGCGTCAGCGGGTTGATCGTCGCTTCATCGGCGGCGTTCTCGCGGAGCCACAGAGCGTGATAGCGGCTCGTCCTGCCGTCGGACCAGGTCAGCGTCACCGATCCGCCTTCGGTCTCCGCCGCGGCGATGGTCTCGGTGACCGGGTAGACATCGAAATCCGGCGTTTCCGGCAGCGTCTCTGCTGTCGCGGCGGGATGTGTCGCAGTCGGATTGGCCATCGCACGCTCCTCCCGGTCCGGTTCGCGGCTTCCCGCCCCGATCGCCCCGCGGCGTCGCGGGAAACCCGGAATCCTTCGTAAGGCGAAGCGCGGCCGCAAGGCAACAGAATCCGGCGCGGGCGCGACGGTTACGACTACGCTGTCTCAAGCCGGCCATAGGCACGGGAACCCTGAGCCGCAATGGATCACGGTTTCGCCATCGGCGCGGCCGATCTCTTGCCGCTTGCGTCGCGGCCCGATCCGTAGCTTCATAGGCGGGCGGGGGTGACTGCAACGGAGGAACAATAATGTTCAATCCGACCTCTGTCGTAGCGTCCGCCTTCGGCGACTACCTTGCCGACCTCTACCTTCAGTACTTCTCCGGCCGCGATGAGGGATACGCGGCCTATATCGGCGGCGCGGCACGTCTCGTTCTGGAGCGCCTCGGCAATTCCGACGCGCTCTATCACAATTCCGAGCACACCATGATGGTCACTCTCGTCGGCCAGCAGATCATCCGCGGCCGGCTGCTGTCGGAAGCGCTGCAGGCGGAGGACTGGCTGCATTACACGGTGGCGCTGCTCGTCCACGACATCGGCTATGCCCGCGGCGTCTGCAAGGGCGACAGGGACGGCAAGGTCGTCATCAATTCCGCCGGCGATACCGTCACGCCGAAGCGCGGCGCATCGGACGCGTCGCTGGCGCCCTATCATATCGAGCGGGGCATGATCTATGCGCGTGAACGGTTCGGCCAGTCGCCGGTCATCGACGAGGAGCGGATCGCGCGGGCCATCGATTACACCCGTTTCCCGGTGCCGGACGAGCCGGAATACGCCGCGACCGACACGGAGCCGGCACTGGTCCGCGCGGCGGACCTGATCGGACAGATGGGCGATCCGTTCTACCACCGGAAGATCAACGGGCTCTACCACGAGTTCGTCGAGGTCGGCACGGCGGAGAAGCTCGGCTACGAATCGCCGTTCGATCTGGTCGAGCGATATCCGGAGTTCTTCTGGACGCAGGTGCAGCCCTACATCGGCGCCGCCCAGGGCTATCTGGAGCAGACGATCGAGGGCAAGCAGTGGGTCGCCCAGTTGTACAACCACATTTTCCAGGCGGACCAGCGCCGCAGCTGCCTGGGGCCCTATCCGGGTCCGGCCAGGGTTTGACGTCGCGGGTTCGGCCGGAACCGGTATTAGCGACCGTGCCGGATCGCCACCGGGATCATCCGCTATGAAGAGCGGCGCGAGAGAGAAAAGCCATGACCGACGTCTCTGAACTGATCGGAACGTACATATCCGCAAAAGACGGCAACCGTCCGTGGCTGACGGGTAGGGTCTTTGCCGAAGACGCGCGGCTCGAAATGATCGTCGACACGGACGCGATATCGTTTCCTTCGACTGCTGCCGGCGTCGGTGCGATCACCGCGGTTCTGGTGCGCGAATTCGTTCGCGACCACGAAAATGTCTATACCCTGTGTCTGTCCTCTCCTCCCGGGGCCGACAGCCGGCAGTTCGGATGCGACTTTCTGGTCGGCATGTCGCGCCGCGACAATGGTGAAGTCCGCGTCGGATGCGGCAGCTATGACTGGTCGTTCACTGATACCGGCCCGATGCTTGTTGATAGCCTCAGGATCACGATCGCTGCGATGCAGGTGCTTGCACCCGGATGCCTGCTGCCCATCATGCGTTGGCTGTCGGAGCTGCCATATCCGTGGTGTCCGGCCAGGGCGGCAGCCGAAAGCATGCCCGATTTGCGCGGACTTGAACCCGTCTCCGATTACCTTCGCCGGGGCGCATAGAGAAGGATGGATGCCGGTTGGTCCCGATTCGCCGGCGGACCCCGTCGGCGATGCGCTCGATGGGGACATGCAGGCGTCAGCCGAACTTTACGGTCTTTGATCCCTCTTCGTACGGCAGCCCGAAAAATCTCCGGTTACCTGCAATTTTAACGGTTCGTTTAACCGGGCGTTTGCCGGCGCGATTCTAAACCGGTCGTTAAAGCGGATAACTAAGAATGGGTGAAAAAATGAACCCCACGCCTTCCGGAACGACGTCCCTTATCGACGAGCTCACGAAGCGCTTGTTTCCCGCCAAGGCCACTGTCCTTGCCCGGGCGGAGCTCCTGACGAACGCCAACCGGAACCAGGCCGTCGCCTATATCGAGGAGTGCAAGGCCTTCGAGGAGGAGCTGCGCTTCCTCTCCGAATCGGCGCTCATCGCGCTGTTCGAGGACGAGATGGAGCTCGACAGGCAATTGCAGTCGGAAAAAGCCCAGAGCGAGGAGAAGAACCGGTTCTTCCACGACCGCTCGGCACGCGCCGATTACGGCCACTGGATCGGACGGGAGACCTGGACGGTGGACGAGGCCCCGGCGCTGCTCCTCGGCAAGAGCCCGGAGGTCGTCAACTGGCCGTCGATCAATCCGCTGGTCTACAAGTCGCCGTTCGCCAGGCGCTACGAGATGCTGCGCAAGGACATGAGGGCGGCGCGGGAGGCCGGGCAGATCCGCCCGGCCGATTCGCCGGCCGGTTTCATCCGCTATGCGAAGGCCGCCGGCTTCGTCCTGCCGGCCGACCTGCAGTCGCTGCTGGCCGCCCGTCCGGCCGAACCGGAGCTGGCCGAGCCGGAGGCGGACGAATCCCGGGACGCCGGCGTCTCGACATTCCGGCAGTTGATCGAGCAGAACCGGAAAGGCGGGCAGGCGGCGCCCGACGCCGCGGCGCCGGATGCCGCCCAGGCGGAAGCCAAAGCGTCGGTGGCAGAGCGCACCATCGCGGCGATGCGCCAGGAGCGCGAGGTGCTGCTCAAGATGCTCGGCGCGCTGGCGCTCGGCCGCTACGGGTTCGATCCCGCCAGCGACGACACGGCGGTCACCCGCGCCATCGTCGCCGACCTGCGCAAGGGCGGGTTTCCCGTCAATGTCGCCAGCACCCACAAGCTGGTCGGCGAGGCGGCCCGGTGGGTAGCGAAGCAGGGCGGCGGGCGGTAGGCGTCAAGGTGCGGCGGTCGCGCGGAACAGCCACTCACGGCTGTTTCTGCAATTTCGCCCAGGCCCGTTCGATGATGATCGTCGATACGGCATCCGGTTGGGAATCGCTGTTTCCCGAGCAACTCTGGATAAGGCTGGTATTTCCGCCCCAGAGTCCGAACTCGTTGCGGATGCCGGTGCCGAATCCGTGATGGAGAAGGATCAGTTCATCCTTCTTGTAGGCGGCAAGGTTGGCTCGCGACTCCGCCGGCAGGTCCCGCAGAAGCCAGTCGACGGCCTCCTCGCAGGCCTCCGGCCACTGGATTTGGGCCAATGCGGATGACGCCAGCACCAAAGCTGCAAGAGCGGCTGACCGTCGGATCATGGTTCCACCGTCCGGATCGGGTCCGCGAAAGACTATCCTGCATCCGGTTCCATTTTAAGGCGGGCTTTGACGGGCCGGATCGGGGGCGGACCTCGAAGTCCGGCGGCCCTTCGGAGAACGCGCCTCCGACATTGTCCATTCAGCGATTCCACTCGAAATGCAGGCGACGAGCAGATACGTTCGGTTTGGGCAAGGTCGTGGACCATGCGAAGCAAGAACGAGGATCATTGGGAAGGGGTCTACGGGTCAAGGGATGATAAGTCCCTGTCCTGGTTCCAGCAGCATGCCGAGCCCGGCCTCGGTCTGATCCGGCGTCATGCGCGGTCGAAATCGGCCCGCATCGTGGATGTCGGTGCGGGTACGTCCCGGCTCGTCGACGAATTGCTGGACGATGGCTTTTCGAAGATCACGCTGGTCGAGATCTCGCGATCGGCGCTGGAGCGAACGGCAAGGCGGCTCGGCGGGCAAAGCGAACGCGTCACCTTTATCCAGGCGGACGTCACGGACTGGAAGCCGGAAAGCGTATGGGACATATGGCATGATCGCGCAGTGTTCCATTTCCTCACGGATACCTCCGATCAGGAGGCCTATCTTCAGGCCTTGCGCGCCGGCACGGCCTCCGGTTCGATCGTGATCATCGGAACCTTCGCCCCGGACGCGCCCGAAAGATGCAGCGGCCTGCCCGTCCAGCGATATTCCGCCGGGCAACTGCAGGCGCGGCTGGGCGCCGAATTCGAGCTGCTGGAAAGCACGCGACACATTCATCTTACCCCGGCCGAAAAGGAACAGCCCTTCACGTTCGCGGTGTTTCGACGACGCTAGGTCCCGGATGTCGTCGATCGGCGACGACAGTCCGGTCCCCGGTCTGGTCAGCGGGCGCTCCGGCCATTAGGTTCGACCGGGCTCCGGCGGGCGAGGGACGAGGCAAGACCATGGGCATGCTGATCGAAGGTGTCTGGGACGGCGCTGCCGACCGTTCGATGCAGGACGGCGCCTACCGGCGCGAGACGAGCGCCTTGCGCGGCCTGATCGACGGCCAGGTCCTCGATCGCCTGCGCACCGATCCGTCGCGATACGTCCTCGTGGCCTCGTCGAGCTGTCCCTGGTCGCACGCTGCGGTGCTGGCAAGGCTCTTCAAGGGGCTCGCCGGCCGGCTGCCGCTGCAATGGGCGGGCGGGCCGCGGGTCGAGGGCTACGCGGTGCGCGCCGACGGCCCGTTGCATGACAGCGTGGCCGTCCGCCACGTGCACCAGCTCTACAGCATGACGGACCCCGCCTTCACCGGACGCGCCACCGTGCCGGTGCTCTGGGATACGGGCGAGCGGCGGATCGTCTCCAATTCGTCGGCCGACATCATGCGCGCGTTCAACCGGGCAGGAACCGGACCGGATCTCTGCCCGGAGAGTATGCGCGGGGAGATCGAGGCGCTGACGAAAGCGATCTTCGACGGCCTTTCCAACGCCGTCTATCGCGCCGGAAAGGCCGAGCGGCAGGACGAATACGACGAGGCCGTCACAACGGTATTCGGCACGATGGAAAGGCTCGAACAGCGGTTGTCGGACCGTCCTTTCCTGTTCGGCCCTGACATGACGGAATCCGACATCCGGCTGTTCGCCACCCTGGTCCGTTTCGACACGGTCTACGCCACCCACTTTCGCTGCACCCTGAAGCGGTTGGTCGACCACCCGTCGCTATGGCGGTTCACGCGGCGGATCTACCAGATGCCCGGCGTCAGCGAGACGGTCGATTTCGACGAGATCCGCAACGGCTACTACCTCAACGACGGCAGCCACAATCCGTTCGGCATCGTCGCGCGCCAGCCGGCGATCGACTGGTGGGACGGGGAGGGGCTTTGATCCGCCGCGCGAGGGATGGCGTGGCGGTCGGCGCGACAACGGTCCCGTCCTGGCTGCATCGGAGCTTCCGGGTCTTGTTCGCCCGCGACCACGCAAGCGACCGACCCGCCATCGGACGATGATTTATCGCCGGCCTCTGATAGGGTGCCTCGATCTGTCTTGCCTTGAGGCCGCTTGGCATGAACCCAATTCGAACTCTGGAAGGATCGGAGAGACGGAAACTCGCGGGAATCGGCGTTGTGTTGATCTCGGCGATGCTGATCGGATTGGCGCCGAACGCCGCAAAGGTCGCTTATCTGGAGGGCGCAAACCCGCTCGCGGTGATTACCTTTCGAACGGTGATCGGCGCTCTCGTTATTGCGCTCTATCTCTCTGCGCGCCAACAGTGGCCGGAAGGCGGGTTGCGTCCGTTTCAGCGGAGCGCGATTGCCGGCATGGCCCAGGTTTTGACAGCGCTGGGATTTCTCGGTGCGGTCGCGTACATCGATGTCAGCCTCGCTGCACTGATCTTCTATTTTCATCCCTTCCTTGTCGCCATCGTTGGTCATTTTCGCGGCGACATGGAAATGAGCGCTCTCCGACTTGCATATCTCGGCGCCGCAGTCTGCGGGCTGTCCCTGGTGTTCGGCGTAACCTACACGACAATCAGTACGGTTGGCCTCGGTCTCAGCGTCCTGGGGATGATCGCCATTACCGTGCTGATCTTTACGGTCGCCGACGTTTCGAAGGCGGTGGGGCCGAT
>DATHRP010000485.1:0-6997 GCA_035465195.1 Afifellaceae bacterium
CAGGCCTCGCAGATCACCGGGACGACGATTTCGGTGGACGGCGGCTGGACGGCGCTCTGAGCGGCCGGTCAGTAGAGCCGCAGGCCTGCCAACAGGGCGAGCACGGCGACAAAGAGATGGGTATCGTTCGGCGTAGACGCCTGGGCATCGTCGGCAACCGACGCGAAATGCCGATAGACGCGATATCCACCAAACAACGCCGCTGCTGCGAAGGCGCACCAGGCGAAAAGGCGGCTGGGTTCCCCGAACGAGAGCAGCAACGCGGTCGACGCGGCAAGCAGGGCTATTCCGCCGAACCCGAGCATTGCCGCGTAAAGCGGCCGGGCCTCAGACTGGACCAGCCGCCAGCCGTCGGCCGCCAATTCCCCCTCGTCGTGCCAGCCGGTGGAAATCCATTCCAGATCGATATCGGCGTTCGGGTCGGCCGACAGCATCCGGCTGGCCGTCTCCGATTCGATGACCGCGCCGTCGGCGCCGACATAGCGTTCATAGCGGTTACAGCCCTTGACCAGGGGCGCGATGATGGTCAGGCCGAAGAATACGCAGGCCAGCGCAAGTGCGATATCGAACAGGTACATGCCGAATTTCCTATCGGTTCTGCCCTTGTCATGCACGGCATCGATTTCAACGCAGTTTAGAAACATCCTTAGAGTTCGCTTAACCCGAACCCGGAAACCGGAGCGCAGATATGGCGAAGAGCGGGACTGAAAATCGCAGCCGGCGAAAAATCAATCTTGCATTGCAGGGCGGTGGCGCGCACGGGGCCTTCACCTGGGGCGTTCTCGACAAGCTGCTGGAAGACGGGCGCTTCCGTATCGAGGGCGTTTCGGGCACCAGCGCCGGCGCCATGAACGCGGTTGTAATGGCCGACGGATTCCACAAGGCGGGCGCCGAGGGGGCCCGCGAGAAACTCTACGATTTCTGGCGTGCGGTAGGCCGCCACTGGCGGTTCAGCCCGATCCAGCGGACCGCCTGGGACGTGTTCATGGGCAACTGGTCGCTCGACGCCTCGCCGGGGTTCCGGCTGTTCGACGTGATCTCGCGCTTTTCCTCGCCCTACGATTTCAACCCGCTCAACGTCAATCCGCTGCTCGACATCCTGAACGAGGAGGTCAAGTTCAGCCGGGTGCGGGCCTGTACCGAGATCAGGATATTCCTGGCCGCCACAAACGTGCACAGCGGCAAGGTCCGGGTGTTCGAGACGCCGGAAATGTCGGCCGAGGTGGTGATGGCTTCGGCCTGCCTTCCGCATCTCTTCCAGGCGGTGGAGATCGACGGCGTGCCCTACTGGGACGGCGGCTACATGGGCAATCCGGCATTGTTCCCGTTCTTCAGCCAGACCGAGACGGAAGACATCCTGCTCATCCAGATAAACCCGATCGAGCGGGCCGAGACGCCGCGCACGGCGCGGGAGATCCTTAACCGGCTCGACGAGATCACCTTCAATGCCTCGCTGCTCCGCGAATTCCGCGCCATCGAATTCGTCGGCCGGCTAATTGACGAGGGCAAGCTGAACAACGGCGAGTACAAGAAAATCCGCATGCACCGCATCGCCGCCGACGAAGCGCTCCGGCCGCTGTCGGCGTCGTCCAAGTTCAACACCGAATGGCAGTTCCTGACCCTGCTGCGCGACATCGGCCGTGCCGCGGCGGAGGACTGGCTGGAGCTTGAATCCGACAAGGTCGGCGTTGAGCCGGGCCTGATCCTGGAACAGGAAATCGCCTACAGGGTCGACGGCGCGCCGGCCGGACCGACGCGGCCGCACATGCGGCGGGCGCTGGAGAGACTGCGCCGGACCATGGGCTGGGCGGAGGACGTGGCGGAGTAGCGTCATCGCGCCGGGCGGTCTAGGTTGGCGGACATGAAAACGCTGACGATCAAGACCACCCGCCTCGAAGTCGTCGTCGCCGATATCACCACGCTCGAAGTGGCCGCCATCGTCAATGCGGCGAACAGCTCTCTGCTGGGCGGCGGCGGCGTGGACGGCGCGATCCACCGCGCCGCCGGGCCGGAGCTCGTCGCCGAATGCCGCATGCTGCATGGCTGCAGAACCGGCGAAGCAAAGATCACCAAAGGTTACCGGCTGCCGGCGAAGCACGTCATCCATACGGTCGGCCCGGTTTGGCAGGGCGGCGGCAAGGGAGAGCCCGACCTGCTTTCCTCGTGCTATCGCCGCTCGCTTGAAATCGCTGCAGACCGCGATCTGGAGAGCATCGCCTTTCCGGCCATTTCCACAGGCGTATACGGCTATCCGGCCGACAGGGCGGCCGATATCGCCGTTGGCACCGTCGCGAGTTTTGTCGAAACCGGTCCGGGCATGCCGCGCCAGGTGATCTTCTGCTGCTTTTCGGAAGCCTCGGCGGAGGAACACGGCCGGGCGCTTGCCGCGCAGTCCGGCTGAGTACCGCCCGGGGTCTCTCCCTACCGATAGACCAGGACGGGGATCTTGCTGTGGATCAGCACCTTGACGGTCTCGCTGCTGAGGACGACCGCCTGCAACCCGCTGCGTCCGTGAGAGGCCATGGCGATCAGGTCGCAGCCCCGCTCACGGGCAATATCGATGATCCCCTGGTAGATGTGTTCGTCTTCGGCGCGAACGACGTCGCAGGAAATGCCTGCCCTTTCGGCAATGGCAGCGGCAGACGATAGCGCCGCTTCCGCATCGGCCGTCAGATATTCGTGCACGAACTTGCGTGCCTCATCCGTCATGGCGCCGACGGTGATCGGCTCGCCGAGCATGCTGTGCAGCGGCCTTGTGACATGCACCACGGTCAGTTTCGCGCCGAGCGCGGCCGCGAAAGCCGCGCCCTCGGTGAGCGCGCGCCCGGAGCGCTCCGAGCCGTCGGTCGGGATGAGAATGTGCTTGTACATGGATTCGAGGGTCCCTCAGGCTGAGCGTTTCGATCCGGACCCGGACTGGCCGAAGGCCGCTTCGAGCCGGCCGGCCGCCGATGACAGGTGGCGGCGCTGTGTCTTGCCGATCTCCACATCGGACTCGACGGCGTCCGCCATGGCATCGAGGATGCCGGCGAGCAGGTAATAGTGCAAGTGCAGGCCGACCTTGCGGCGGTTGTCGCCGAGCCGCTCGATCCAAAGGTGAACGCCTTCGGCGTCGGCGGTGACGTCGAACCGGCTCTCCCTGGCGAACGTGCCCATATAGAACTTGTCGGGGAAATCGATGGAAACTTCCGCCTTGTCTGCGATGGGCTTTGGCATTGGCCAGCTCCCGTTCAATGCCTGAACCGCCGCCACCTGAAATTCCGGAATCCGTCGTCCATCCGCTGTTCGCAGATATAGCCGATCCGGCATTTCGGGTTGTCGCGGGTCGCCGCCCAGGCCGATCGTGTCGTCTCCCAATAATCGCAATAGCCGCGGTGAGCGACGAAACGCTGATAGGTATAGCGGCCAGTCGTCATCACGACGGCGCCCTGCTGTCGGACCATCGCGCGGGCCTGCTCGCATGTCATCTTGCGAGCATCCGGGCGCGCGGCAGCGGGAGCCGCAAAGGAGAGGACCAAAAGAACTCCGACGATCAACCGCATGCTTCTCACTCCGTGGCGTCATTGTCCGCCAGGACAGACCCATGATGGACCGTCGGCGGACATTTGCCTCCCACTCTTTCGGCCGGATCATGATCGGCACCGACCGCAAAAACATTGACGTGGCTCAAGGTTTGCGGCCGGCGATCGCGGCAGGTTCGGGCAACCGGAGGATTATGCCATGAAGACGATCCTGGTCGCCGTCGACGGTTCGGCCCATGCCGAACGGGCGCTGACATTCGCCGCCGGTCTCGCCGGCTCGCTGGGTGCGACGCTGCTGCTGGTCACCGTCGACGAGCCCGGCCCCCTGAAGGGCGAGGTCGCCGAATTTGCGCGCACGGAAAATCTCGGCCGGCAGGACGTGGCCGACTGGATCCTGTCGACGGCGCGAAGCCTGGCGGCGGATGCCGGTGCGAAGACCATTGAAACCGATACCGCAAGCGGCGATCCAGCCGGTGCCATCCTGCGCGCAGCGGACGAGCACGGCGCCGACATGATCGTGCTCGGCGCGCGGGGCCTTTCCGATCTGCAGGGCCTGATCGTCGGCTCGGTGTCGCACAAGGTATTGAGCCTGACGAAACTGCCCTGCCTTATCGTGCGCGAATGACGGACAGGCGCCGACGGTCGCGCGCCCCGGTGTTTGACCCCGGTCAAGGACCGCCGGCCCGGCGCGGGCCATTTTCCGGCTCCGATCGATCGAGGAGTGGTTTCAATGGTTGAGAAATCCCATACCGCCGGATGGCTGCCGTCGATGAGCGAGCCGTTCCACACGCTGCGCAACCGGATCGCCAACTGGTTCGCACCGGCCTCGGAAGCCTCGTCGGCGGAGGACGCCTACGACATCGCGCTGGAACTGCCGGGCGTCGAGACCGATAATATCGACATCGCGGTGGAAGGCAGCAGCCTGACGGTCAAGGGCGAGAAGCAGTCGGAGAAAACCTCGGAAGGCCGGACCTACTATTTTTCGGAGCGGGAATATGGCGCTTTCCAGCGCACATTCCGCCTTCCGCCCGACGCCGACACGGAAGCCGTCACGGCGACGCATGACAACGGCGTCCTGCAGCTGCGCATCCCGAAAAAGGCGCCGAAGAAAGACGGCGCGCGGCGTATCAAGGTGAAGAAGGGGTGAGCTGTTCCATGAAGGCGACCAAGAACAATCGTCTTCGTGTTGCCGTGCCGGCCATGGCGCTTGCGCTTGCGGCGGCCGTGCCGGCGGCCGCGGAGGAGATCGGTGACCCGGTCATGGGCGCGCGCCTGGCCCAGGATGTCTGCGTTGAGTGCCATGCCGTCGATCCCGACGACACGGTGTCGCTCAATTTCGCCGCGCCGCCGTTCCAGGAGATCGCCGACCGGCCGGAAATCACGCCACTCGCGCTCTCGGTCTGGTTCCGCAGTCCGCACCCGAACATGCCGAACTTCGTGCTGTCGCCCGACGAGAGCCAGAACGTGATCGCCTACATCATGAGCCTGCGCAAGCCGGCCGAGTGATCGGATTTCCCGTCGAGGCGGGTGGTTTTTCGCTTTCGGGTGGCAAAACAACCCCATGCACGCATCGCACGATCCGGCCGTGGCAGGCCTGTGTTCAAAAGGATGAACCAGGTCGGGCATGTCATCGCGGACGCCCGGTAAGGCGACGTCAGCCGACTATCGCAGCGGCTCGTCGAGGGTCGCGATATAGGCCAGCAGGTCGGCGATCTGCCAGTCGGGCATGAACTGCAGCGACAGCATTTCCGCCGCCGGCACGCCGTTCATGATCTTGTGCAGGCTCTGCTCCGGGCGGTTGCGTATCATCCAGCCGAGCGACGAGCGGTCGCCCTTCTCGCCGCGCAGGTAGCGGAGCCCGTCGATCTGGTGGCAGTTGGTGCAGGCGCCCTCGAAGATGCCCTGGCCGGAGGCGGGATCGCCGCCGCTGAAATCGGCAAGGTCGCGCTGGCCGCCGCTCAGGAACGCCGCGAGCAGTTCGGCGGCGAGATCGGGCAGCTTGTCGGCCGGGAACGGATGATCGGGCGCCCGCATCAGTTCGATGATGCGTACCGGGTCGGTGCCGTAGAGCGGCTTAAGGCTCGGCACCTTCAGGCCCGGCACGACGGCGGCGCGCTCGCCGTCGCTGCCGCTGTAGTCCCAGCCATGGCAGGAGACGCAGCGCCAGGTTTCGCGGGCCTCGACATCGGGGTTGTCCGGATACGCCGGATTGGCGCCTTCGGGCGGTTCGAGTTCGGTGACGACCCACATATCGTCGTAGAGCTTGCCGCCGAGCGAGATGAGGAAGACCGGGCCGAGCTCGGCGTAATTATCGGGCTGCGACTCCTCCTGCTGTGCGAGGGCGTCGCCTGCGGAAAAGGCCACGCATATTGAAATCAGTGCGGCGAGCCCATTCAACTTCGTGCCGACCATCGTCTCTCCTCCCGCAACCGTGCCGAGCCCCGGTTTGGTGTCATTCTATGCGGAGGCAAACCAGCCGCGGGATGATTGAGATCAAACACGGAAATATTGCCGAAGCGGCGCGATGGCGGGCCGGAGCCGGATCGCTGCCGCCCGCCTACCAGTGGCTCGCGGCAAGATGGGGAACGTCTCGAAACCGCCAGTCGGCCGTGATGGAGCCGCTTTCGGCGCTTCCGACCAGAACCGTCCGCATGCCGACCGCGCCGGCGCCCTGGATGTCGAACACGGGATCGTCGCCGACGAAGAGGATTCGGTCTGCCGGCACATCGAGATCGTCGCGCGCCTGCCTGAACAGTACCGGGGACGGTTTCATGTGCGGGCCGTCCGATGAAAAGACGATCGTGGCGAAAAGCTCAAGCAGGCCGCGTTCCGCGAGCCGATCGACCCATCGCGGCTTCGGCGCCCAGATGTTGGAGACGATGCCGATCCTGTGGGACCGGGCGAAGCGTCGCAGTGCCGCGACGTGGTCCTCGTCGATATCGCCCAGTTCGTAGCAGGCGATGACGTCCGTCACCAGGGCGATTTCCGACAGCGGCAGATGCCGCGACTCGGCGCGTGTGCGAAGGGTTTCCGGTACGCCGGGATACCGGTCATGCCACGTGCTGTCGTGATATTTCTCCGTGAGGTCCCGGATGGTGGCGTCGACAATGGTCCGGACCTCGTCGTCGGACAGTCGTTCGCCCCCGAGTGCGCGGTAGGTAGCGCCGTACCGTTCGTCGGGCCCGAACCTGTCCTGGCCGAACATGAAGGTCCCGTTCAGGTCGAACAGGACCGCGTCGAATTCGTCCGGATTCAGGTCGGGCATGATCTGCTCAGTCGAACGCCTGTTAGCGGTCTACTCCTCGCCGAAGACAACCAGCAGGTCGCGCGCGTCGATCTGGTCGCCGGGCTTGACGGTGATCTCGGCGATGGTGCCGTCGCGGTCGGCGTGCAGTGCAGTGTCCATCTTCATCGCCTCGATGGACAAGAGCACGTCGCCGGCGGTGACCTGCGGGCCTTCCTTCACGGCGACGGTG
>DATHRP010000486.1:0-5383 GCA_035465195.1 Afifellaceae bacterium
CTATTCGCAGATCCTTTCGACCGGGCGGCGGCCGATCGTGGCGAACGAGTTGCAGCCGCACGGGCTGGTCGGCGTCGGTGCCAGGTCCGTCGAGGCGCGCATCGAGGACGGCCGCTGGCTGCAGATCAACGAGCGCAGGACGAAGGACGGCGGTTTCGTCTCGGTCGGCACCGATATCACCGCGCTCAAGCAGCATGAGAACCAGCTTCTGGAGAACGAGCGGACGCTGACGGCGACCGTCGCCGACCTTCGACGCTCGCGCCAGCAGCTCGAGAAACAGGCCCAGCAGCTCGTCGAGCTGGCGGAGAATTACGCGGTCGCAAAGGAGCGGGCCGAAGAGGCGAACCGCACCAAGTCGGAATTCCTGGCCAATGTCAGCCATGAGCTCAGGACACCGCTCAACGCCATCATCGGCTTTTCTGAGGTCATGGGATCGAATGCCTTCGGCCCGCTCGGCAACGCGAAATATTCGGAGTACTGCGACGACATCCACAAGAGCGGCCAGTACCTGCTCGGCATCATTTCCGACATTCTCGACATGGCGCGGCTGGAGGCGGGCCGGATCGAGATCGAGCCCGAGACGATCAATGTCGGCGAGGCCGTGGCCGAGTCGATCAGTGCCCACCAGGGCGACGCCGACGCCACCGGCATCACGATCAAGACCGATATTCCGGAAGTCCTTCAGGTGGAGGCCGACCGCAAGGCCCTGCGCCAGATCCTCTTCAACCTCGTCTCGAACGCGATCAAGTTTTCCCGCCAGGACGGCTTCGTCTCCGTGCGCGCCAACGCGTCCGCCGACCGGGTGACGCTGACGATCGAGGACAACGGCATCGGCATCGCAAGGGATGCGCTTCAGAAGCTCGGCCGGCCCTTCGAGCAGGTCCAGGCGCAGTTCACGCGCAACCATACAGGTTCCGGCCTCGGCCTGGCGATCTCCCGCTCCCTGGCGCAGTTACACGGCGGGGACCTGACGATCGAATCCATCCTCGGTGAAGGAACGACGGTAACCGTCACCCTGCCCGCGATCCCCGACGACCTGTCCAGGCAATCGCGGACGGCGGCTGCCTGAACCCCAAGAGGACTTACATCAAAAAGGCCGGGCGATAGCACGGCCTTTTCACTTGAAACCTTCAGGGCTCAGTGGCGGCGGCCGTGCCGGCGACGCTCTTTCAACCGCTCGGTCAGTTCCGCAACGGTCAGAATGCCGTCATTGTCGGCGTCCATGCGCGTAAACCGTACACGGCGGGCGTTTTCAGCTTCGGCCTCGGAGATTCGCCGGTCGTTGTCGCGATCGAGGCGACGCAGCATCCGTTCGCTACGGCGTGGCGACGCATGGTGCCTGCCCCGGCGCTCGGACGTTTCCGCCATACTGATGAAGCCGTCATTGTCGGCATCCATCCGCTCGAACCGCTTGCGGGCCGCCTCGACGGCTGCAGCCTCGGCCTCCGCCAGCGAAACGCGCCCGTCCTTGTCGCCGTCGATACGATCGAGCCTGGTCTGGCGCCTTCGCTCGCTGCGCTTTTCACCTGCCGCGCGTAGTTCATCCGCCGTCACGAAGCCGTCGTCGTCGGCATCCGCGCTTTCGAAACGGTCTTCATCGGCGGTGAGATATTCCTCGAGTGTCACGCTGCCGTTCTTGTCGACGTCGTAGCGCTCGATCATGCGGGTGGCGAACGTTCCGGCACGCTCTGCGCGCGAATCCTCTTCCGCCGCCGTGGCCGGCATCGCCCCGACGGCAAAAACCGTCGCGGCCATGAGACAAACAGTGCCTTTTACCATTGGCTTGCGCTCCTTCATCGCAACGTCGCCCCGCTGCGTTCAGGTGGCTTCGACACCCTCTGCCACCTTCTCCAGAACCCGAAAAAATGCCATTTCGGCCATGTCCTGAATATCGCCAAGTCTGGCCGACAAAACGCTGACATCGGGCTCCTTCAACTGCCGGGCGAGAAACCGGCCAAGGCTGGCCGGCGCATCCTCGGGCCGGAACGGCCGGTCGTTGGCGACGCGGACATATTGCATCAGCGCGCCCTGGAATTCGGCGGCCTCGACGAGTTCCAGCCAGTCATCGCCTCCAAGGTCCGGGTCCTCCGCGGCGCGGCGCAGCGTTTCGGCCGTCGGTTCGCCTGGCTTTCGCTCCAACCCGGCCAGGACCGCGAACTGGGCGGCAAACTCGACATCCATCAGTCCGCCGGCCACGGTCTTGAACGACCAGCGGTCGACCGTTCCCCTTTCCGCCTGAACCTTGCCGCGCATCTCCAGCAGGTCATCCTTCAGTTTCCTGAGGTCGCGCTCCCGCGAAACGACCTTCGCGACGATGCCGTCCACCGTTTCGCGCAGGCTCTCATCGCCGGCGACTGTCCGCGCGCGCGACAGCGCCAGGTGCTCCCAGGTCCATGCCTCCTCGTTCTGGTAGCGATCGAAAGCCTCGATGTGGGTGGCAAGCGGGCCCGACCGTCCGGACGGCCTCAGGCGGAGATCGACCTCGTAGGCTATGCCTTCAGCGGTCGGGGCAGAAAGAGCGGCCACCAGTCTCTGCGTCAGCCGGGTGAAATACTGGCTCGGCGGCAGCGGTTTCGCGCCGTCGGATGCATCAGCATCCTTTTCGTGGTCATAGATGACGATCAGGTCGAGATCGGAACCGGCCGTCATCTCGCGGCTGCCAAGACGGCCCATGGCGACGAGCGCGATCCGTCCACCGGCGACGCGGCCATGGTGAGCGGCGAATTCGGATTGGACTTCGCGAAGCAAGGCCGCGGCAACAACCTCCGCAAGATCGGACAGGGCAATTCCGATTTCCGCAGGCTTCATCGCGCCGGTCAGCAACCGTATCGACAGCAGGAAGCGCTGTTCGGAAGCGAACAGGCGGACACGATCGAGAACCTCCTCGAAGGCGGAGGCCTGGCCCAGGCTTTCCTCGAGCCGTTCGGAAAGGGCGTCACGGTCGGTATCGGCATCGAAAACGGCCGGATCGATGAGGGACCCGACGATCTGCGGCCGTCGCGCAAACGCTTCCGCCAACCGCGGGGCGGCGGCCAGGATCATCGCCAAAAGATCGAGCAGTTCCCGCCGTGCGGCCAGCAAAGCGAACAGCTGCACGCCCGCCGGCAATCCGCGCAATATGGCGTCGAACGTGCGCACCGCGGCATCGCCGTCGCCGGCCTCGGCGAAAGCCTTCAGCAATGCGGGCGTGATGCTGGTCAGGTTCTGACGCGCCGCCGTGGAACGCATCGCGGCGAAGCGCCCGAAATGCCATGCCCGGATGGTACGGGTGACGTAGGCGGGGTCGGCAAAGCCCATGCGATCCAGCGTGGCAAGCGTTTCGGGATCGTCATCGTCGCCGGTGAAAACGAGGTTGCCTGCTTCACCGGAGAGCGTCGGCTCGTCCTCGAAGAGCGCCGCATACCGTGCTGCCACCGCATTCAGGCGCCGTCGCGCCTCGTCCTCGAACCCGGACACCACGCTGAATCCGCACAGGCGGCCGATGCGGGCCAGTTCCTCGCGATCTTCGGGGATGATCTGCGTCTGTTCGTCACGGACCATCTGAAGGCGGTGCTCCAGCCTGCGGAACCAGACATAGGCCTCGTCGAGTTCGTCGCGCGCTTCCTCGTCGATCCATCTGTGCTCACAGAGCTTGCGCAGCATTTCCCGGGTGCCCTGGCCACGCAATTCCGTATCCCGGCCGCCGGCGATCAGCTGCTGGGTCTGGACGAAAAATTCGATCTCGCGGATGCCACCGCGGCCGCGCTTCAGGTCATGTCCCCCGACGCGAACCGTGCCGTGGCCCTTGTGGGCATGTATCTGGCGCTTGATGGAATGAATGTCGGCAATCGCCGCGAAATCGAGATAACGCCGCCAGATGAACGGTCCGATCTCCTGCAGGAACGTCTGTCCCGTCGCGATATTGCCGGCACAGGCGCGCGCCTTGATCAGTGCCGCCCGTTCCCAGTTCTGCCCCATGCTTTCGTAATATTGCAGCGCGCCATCGAGGGATATGGCGACCGGCGTTGCGCCGGGGTCCGGGCGCAGCCGGAGATCCGTGCGGAATACATAGCCGTCGGCGGTGCGTTCCTGCAGCAGTTGAACCAGTAGGCGGATGACACGGACCCAGAAAACGGACGGCTCCTGCCCGTCCGTGAGTCCCGGCGCGCGTGGGTCATAGAAGGCAATGATGTCGATATCGCTGGAATAGTTGAGCTCATCGGCGCCGTACTTACCCATGCCGATGATCACCAGGCCGGACTTCTCGAGCGCCGTGCCGTCCCATTTGCCCTGCCGTTCGGCGTCCTGCAGGGCATGGCGCAGGGCAGCATTGACGGCGGCATCGGCGAAGTCCGTCAGGCCGGATGTTACCGTCTCCAGCTCGACAGCACCGGCCAGGTCGGCAAGACCGAGCGCGAGGGCGACGGTTTGCCTGGCCTGCCGGAGTGCCGACATCGCGTCTGTCCGCGTCTCCCAGCGGGCAGTTTCAATATCGGATATCACCTGCCTCACAAGATCCTCCGGTACCGATTGCAGGATCGAGGCAAGCCGGGCCGGCTGCTTCATCGAAAGATCGAACAGAAAGGGACAGTCACCCAGGACGGAGGCAAGGAACCCGCCGACCGTCTCGGACGCGGCGAGCTTTTCTAGTGTGCCGGCGGAGCCATCGCGGCTGGCCGCTTCGATCAGCTCCGCCAGCGCGCGCGCTCCATCCGGCGATTGAGGCAGCGGCGTGATGCGCTCAGCGAGGACGGCCCGGGCCATTCGTTCCTCCATCGACAGGCAGGATCAGGCTGGCTTTAAGGCCCGGGGCATTGTCGTCAAGCTCGAATCGACCGCCATGCAGGTCGGCGACCGCGGAAACCAGGCTCAGGCCGAGACCGGCACCCGGCTTGGACCGGCTCGCTTCCAGCCTGACGAAACGTTCGGTCACGCGCTCCCGGTCGCCTTCCGGGATACCGGGTCCGTTGTCAGCGACACTGATCGTGACCCATCCATCCGACCGTGCGGCGTTAACATGGATCCTCCCCGTCCCTTCCTGCTCACCACAATATTTTATGGCGTTATCGATCAGGTTCGCCAGTGCCTGAGATAGCAGTTCGCGATTGGCCGTGATGACGATTTCGCCGTCGGCATCGAGGCTGAAACCGATGCCGGCGTCGTCGGCCAGCGGTTCGTATAATTCGCAGACATCGCGGATCAATTCGATTGCGTCGACCGGTACCAGTTCGGCGGTCGACGAACCGGCCTCGACCCTGGCAATCATCAGCAGAGCATTGAACGTCCGGATCAGCTGATCCGAATCCTCGATCGTCTGCTGCAAGGCGTCGCGGTAGTCGGAATCGGTCCTGGCCTGGGCCAGCGCGGCCTCCGCCCGGTTGCGCAGGCGCGTCAGCGGCGTTTT
>DATHRP010000487.1:0-4169 GCA_035465195.1 Afifellaceae bacterium
GCGCCGATCGATCGCTTTAAATACCAAGGCATCCTGCGCTTTTTTTCCCTGGCAGGAATCCTGACCGCCGCGGTCATCATTGCCAGCACGTTGCTGGGCTATGTCGCATTGGCCTGGTTCCTCTGCAAACAGGTGATCTGGATATGCATGGTCTTCGCGACCTATGCCCTGATCACCAATCTGATCGATGCCATCGGCTCCGTCATACTGGATACCGAGCACGCGTCAGGTGGCGTACTGGCGCGTCTCACCGGCATGCGACAGAGCTCTGTGGCACAGTTCGGCATTGTCATTTTCGGAGTGTTCAAACTGCTGCTGGCGGGTCTTGCCCTGATCTTCGTAGCAGCACCGTGGGGATTCCGTTCCGAAGGCGCGTTTGAACAGATCAGAACCCTGATAACGGGATTTCAGATCGGCGGATTGAATATCTCCCTAACCGCCATCGCCGGAGCGTTGCTGCTGTTCCTGATCGGCATGGTGTTCACCCGGAATTTCCAGTCCTGGCTCAGCGACCGATTTCTGCCGACCACGTCGATCGATCCGGGCCTGAAGAACTCGATCACGACGACCGCCGGCTATCTGGGGTTCATCATCGCCGTTGTCATCGCTTTCGCCTTCATCGGTATCGACCTTTCCCAACTCGGGCTTGTCGCCGGTGCATTGTCGGTCGGCATCGGCTTCGGCCTGCAGAGTATCGTCAACAACTTCGTATCCGGCCTGATCCTGCTGGCCGAGCGGCCGATCAAGGCGGGTGACTGGATCATCGTCGGCAACGAGGAGGGGACGGTCAAGAAGATCAACGTCCGTGCGACGGAGGTCGAGACGTTCGACCGGGCGACCGTCGTCATCCCGAATTCCGACCTGATCTCAGGCACGGTCCGCAACTGGGTGCTCGGGGGATCGATGGGGCGCGTCAGCGTGGTGGTCGGCGTCGGATACGGTTCGGATGCCGATCAGGTTCGCGATATCCTGATTGCCGCCGCCGAGGCTCACGACCTTGTCCTGTCCTACCCGGCGCCTGCCGCGTTCTTCCTCGATTTCGGCGACAATGCCCTGATCTTCAGGCTGGACGCCTACCTGGCCGATATCGGCAAGGGTTTCGGCGTCCGTTCCGACCTGCGCTTCGAACTGCTGCGGCGGTTCCGCGAGGCCGGCATCGAGATTCCCTTTCCGCAGCGCGACCTGCACATTCGATCGTCCGACGAGTTGAACATCAAGTTCAACGACGAGAAAGCTTCTAGTGACTGAAAACTTGTTCTAAATCAATAGGTTATGCGACGTCAGAAAGAGCCGGTAAACCACTTGGCGATACCGGATCGTAATGATCTGGCTTCATGATTGAATGGTCTGAACCACGTTCCTTCGGGACTGTCATGGCCATTCAGAACGACATTTCGGATTGGTTCGCCGCCGTCAGCCGAATGGACGGAATCAACGGTCATTCCGCGAGCGCAAGGACCATCGACAACGATCACGCGACGCAACTGATCAACGCGATCAGGGCGCGGCACGGTGCCGGCGCGGTCGTCCACGATCACCGGCTGGCCGATCTCGCGCTCAACCACGCGCTCGACATGGCATCGAACGGGCGGGTGACCAGTTCGTTCGGACCGGGCGGCAATCTCGGCAGCCGGATCGCCCGGGCCGGGATGCGCGGGACGGCGGCGGAGAATATCGGCGCCGGTCATTCGACCGTCGATTCGCTCCTGCAGGACTGGCAACGCTCGCGCGGCCATCGCCAGAACCTGGTCGACCGGCGGATGACCCATTTCGGGCTGGCCGCGGCGGCCAATCCGGTCTCGCGCTATCGGGCCTATTGGGCGCTGGTGCTGTTCCGGCCGGCATCGCATTGAGGCCTGTCATCGGCCGGATCGTCGCGGCAATTGCGAATTGTCCGTCGAGTGACTAACGTCCGCCAACGCCAGGCTTCGACGGTTGCACGATGCTTCCAACAAGAGACAGCTACGATGCGCTCGTGCGCGATTTCCGCTGGGACATCCCGCACCGGTTCAATCTTGCCGAGGCCTGTTGCCGGCGATGGGTTGGCCGGGCCAAGGGATCCGCAATCCTCAATGTCCTGACCGACGGCGCGATCGAGGCCTGGAGTTACGAACGGCTCGACGAGATGGCGTCGCGGCTGGCAAACGTGTTTGCCGAGCGCGGCATCGGGCGGGGCGACCGAATCGCCATCCTGCTGCCGCAGACGCCGGAGACCGCGGTCACGCATCTGGCTGCCTGGCTTTGCGGCGCAGTCACCGTGCCGATGGCCATTCTGTTCGGCCCCGACGCGCTGTCCTACCGGCTGGAAAATTCCGGAGCCTCACTGCTGGTGACCAATCGGTTCGGACTGGAAAAGGTCGGGCCGATCCGAGACGGGCTCGGTGACCTGCGGACCATACTCTGCATCGACGGCGCGGAGCAGGATGGGGAAGATTTCCACGCGCTGCTCGGTCGCGCAAGCGACCGCTTCAAAATCACCGACACCGGGCCGGACGATCCGGCGGTGATGGTATATACGTCGGGCACGACCGGCCCTCCGAAGGGTGCGTTGCACGGTCACCGAGTGCTACTCGGCCATCTGCCCGGCGTGCAATTCAGCCATGAATTCCTGCCGCAGCCGGGTGACCGCCTGTGGACTCCGGCGGACTGGGCCTGGGCCGGTGGCCTGTTCAATATTCTCCTGCCGGCGCTCTATTTCGGCCTGCCGGTGGTGGCCAGCATTTCATCGAAGTTCGACCCGGAAGCTGCATTCGACCTGATGGCGCGGCTCGAGGTCCGCAACGCGTTCATTCCGCCGACAGCGTTGAAGATGCTTCGCGGCGTCAGCGATCCGGCCCGCTTCAGCCTTGCGCTCTGCACCGTCGGATCGGGTGGCGAATCCCTGGGTCGTGAAGCGTTGGAGTGGGGACGATCGGCACTCGGACTGACGATCAACGAGTTCTACGGCCAAACCGAGTGCAATTACGTGCTTTCCTCCTGCGCGGCGATCGGCCTCAGCAGGCCCGGCTGGATCGGGAAGCCGGTTCCGGGTCACTCCGTCGCGGTCATCGACGATTCGGGCCGGCCCCTGCCGCCCGGCGAACAAGGCCAGATCGCCATCCGGTCACCCGATCCGGTCATGTTCCTGAACTACTGGCAGCAGCCGGAGGCGACGCGCGCGAAATTCGTCGGTGAATGGATGACCACGGGCGATCAGGGCGAATGCGACGAAGAGGGTTACATCCGCTTCGTCGGCCGCGACGACGATGTCATCACCTCGGCCGGATACCGGATCGGTCCGGGGGAGATCGAGGATTGCCTGATCGGACATCCGGCAGTGCAGCTGGCCGCCGTCGTCGGCAAGCCCGATCCCATGCGCACCGAGATCGTCAAGGCCTACGTCGTGCTCAATCGCGGCTTTGCGCCGGATGAAGCCTTGGCCGACGAGATCGGCGCCTATGTCCGCGAACGGCTTTCGGCGCACGAATATCCGCGCGAGGTCGCATTCGTCGAGGCCATCCCGCTCACCACCACCGGAAAGGTGATCCGCCGGCACTTTCGTGACCAGGCGCGGGCAGAGGCGGCGGGCGGCAAGGTCGACTAGCCTGAAAAGCCCCCGGCATCGAGGAAGGCCTGCTCCGCCGGGCTGGTATGGCGGCCGAGCACGGAATTGCGGTGCGGAAAGCGGCCGAACCGCCGAATGACGTCGCGATGGACGATCGCATAGGCGAGGAATTCATCGTCGCCTGTCGAATGGAACAACGCGACCGACCGGTCCTGGTCGGCGAGGTGCTCGGAGTGCTCGAACGGCAGATAGACGAATGCCCGCATGTCGGGGTCGAAACCGCCGTCGAACCCGCGCCTGATTGCCGTCGCCGCGACCTCGCGGGCATGGGCGTCCTGTGCGAACGCGCGGGCGGAGTCGCGGAACAGATTGCGCGAAAACTGGTCTAGCACAAGAATCAGCACCAGGCAGGACTGCGCGTCAGAAGACCAGTGATCGAACACGCCCGCGGCGGCCTGTTCGTGCAGCGCCAGGAAACGATCGGCAATCTCGCGGTCGAATGCGTCGTCCTGCTTGAACCAGCTTTCGCGTCCGGCATTTTCCCAGAAGGCCAGGACATCGCCCGGCTCTGCGGTGGCGGTTTCATTGGCGGTCATGGTTCAGAGCTTCATCGTTCCGTTGTTGA
>DATHRP010000488.1:0-4887 GCA_035465195.1 Afifellaceae bacterium
GACTATCGGAGAGATTCGGGGACAACAGAATGGCCGGACCTGCCAAAACCATAGCCGCCTTTGTTGCGATCCAGCACGCGCTGGTATCGTCCGCCCTCGCCTGGCCGGCGATCACAACGGCGAACGTCAACCTGCGTTCCGGTCCGGGGACCGGCTTCCGGGTCATGACGACAATTCCCGACGGTTCGGATGTCGACGTGGAGCAATGCGATGCGTCCGGCTCCTGGTGTGCCGTTTCGGTCGACGATCGAACCGGATTTATGAGCGGCTCTTATCTGAAGGCGACGGACCTTCTGGACGAGTGGCCGCGCCGGTTCGAGACAGGCAATGGCGGCACGATCGTCATGCACCAGCCGCAGATCATCGAATGGGAAGACTACGAAACACCGGTTGCATTGGTCGCGACGGAGTACCAGAAGTCCGCCGACGCCGAACCGCAGCTCGGTATCATCGAGTTCACCGCCGAAAGCGACGTCGACCACGACACCGGAGAGGTGCTGATCAGTAACATCAAGGCGACCGACCTGCGCTTCAATACGCTTGATCGGAGCAGCCTCGCGGATCTCGCCCTGGAGATCGGCGGCATCATTCCGGTCGAGCCGATCACCATGTCGCTCGACAAGATGACCGCCAATCTGGAGTCTTACCAGCAGCTCGATGATATCGAGGAGCTCAAGGCAGAAGCGCCGCCGATCTTCTATTCCAGCCGTCCGGCAATCCTGCTGCAGACCAACGGCGAACCGCTGACCGCGCCGGTCGAAGGCGTCAACGGCCTGTCCTTCGTCGTCAACACCAACTGGGATATCCTGAAGGTCGACGATACCGGCGCATGGTACGTTCGCGACGAGAATTCCTGGCAAACCGCAAACCAGTTGCCCGGCCCATGGCAGGTGGTCGAGAGCCTGCCCGAGATCATTACACGCCTGCCGGCGGAAGACTGGTCCGATGCCCGCGAAGCCATTCCCGCAAAGCCCTACGACGCCGAAGTGCCGGCGGTCATCTTCTCCGACCGCCCCGCCGAGCTCATCGTGACATCCGGCGTGCCCGAGCTCGAGCCTGTTCCCGGCACGGATCTTCAGTGGGCAAGCAACAGCGAGGCGGAGCTCTTCTTCCATCGGCGCGACGAGAATTGGTATTTCCTTGTTTCCGGCCGCTGGTTCCGCGCCCCGTCGCTCGACGGTCCATGGGCGTTCGCCACGCCGGATCTGCCGTCCGATTTCCTGAAAATCCCAACCGACAAGCCCTATTACACGGTACGCGCCTCTGTCCCCGGAACGCCGGAAAGCGATGAAGCACGCCTGCTCGCCAGCATTCCGGAGATCGCCCGTATAGAGACCGGTTCGGTGAGTGCCACGGTCGAATATGCAGGCGAGCCCCAGTTCGAGCGCATCGAGGGAACCGACCTTTACTACGCCGTCAATTCCGACGATGTGGTGATCCGCGTCGGCGACAGATACTACGTCGTCAAGGACGGCATCTGGTTTGTCGGAGACACCCCGGAAGGCCCGTTCGAAGTCGCGCGATCGGTCCCGGAGACGGTCTATTCGATACCGCCCTCCTCCCCGGTCTATAACGTCACCTATGTCCGGATCTACGATGTCGAGCCCGATGCAGTCTGGTACGGATATACGTCGGGATATCTCCATGCCTATCTCGGCTGGGGAACAATCGTCTACGGCAGCGGCTGGTACCACAGGCCCTATTGGCATCGGTGGCGGGGACATCGTCATCCCGTCTATTTCCGCCGTCACCTGACCTTCGGCTGCAGGATCTATTACAATCCGCTGCGGCGTGCTTTCGGACGGTACGGCTTCGGCTACGGTCCGTATCGCGGCCTCGGATATGGCGAGCGCTATCACTGGCGCAAGCACCGCCGCGACCGTCATCGTGCGGTCTACAGGCGCGACAATCGCCGCAATTTCATATCGGCCCACAATCCGGCGCGCAATATCTCTGCCGACCGCGTGTCGCTGTCCGGCAGCGACGTCTACAGCTCGTGGCAGGCTCCCGGTGTTAAACACGGCCGCGCCCTGGCCCGAGAACGCCAGCGCACGAAGGCTCAGAACAAGAACCGCTGGCGCTCCTCCGGCAGTCTCGCCGTCAAGCGCAAGGAGAAGCTCGCCGGTCGCGACGGCCGGGTGTATCGCCGGCAGGGCGGCGAATGGCAACGCAGTGAGAACGGCACCTGGAAGCGCACCAGGGAGGCCAATGCCGATCGGCGGGCAGTCACAAAGCGCAAGCAGTCCAAGGAAATAGCGAAAAAGAAGAGAGCGACAGCCGTCAGCCGCGGCAAGACCGTCAAGCGCAAGCAGAAATCGCATCTGCGCCGCACGCTGGACGCCCGCAAGGCCAACAACCGTCGCACCATCCAGAAACGGGCAAGGTCTGCTCCGAAAGTCCGCCGCAACGACGGTAATCGCAAAAAGCGCCTACTCCCGGAAGGTCAACCTCGCCGGTGACTCGCGTCTAAGCGGTAAGTTCAAGCCTGCAAAAGAAAAATTCTTTTCGCCGGACGCCGGAATTTAACCGTCCTGTAACCGTTTGCCGGTGTATCTGTTAGCGTGACGGCGAATGCGTGTATCTATCCGTTCGGATCAGCGCTAGCTCTACCCTGAGTTGCTACGGATGTTTGGAATAAAAAAACTAAAATCCAAGGAACGCAAGGCTGAACGTTATCCGACGTTCAACGGCGCCGAAGTGTACGGTACGCACACCAAGTTCCGCTGCGCCGCCGTCGTCAGGGATATTTCCGAGACCGGTGCGCGCCTGCGCCTCACCACCAACGATACGCCGCCGGATCACATCACCATCCGCGTCACCGGCTATGACGATACGATGAAGGGCAAGATCTGCTGGCGAAACGACGGTGAGGTCGGCGTCATGTTCGACGAACCGCTCAAGGCCGCGGAATAGCCGGGCTTCCGGTCAATCATCGGATTTGAAATCGCCACGATTGCGGCACACGGATCCTACCCAGCATTGCGGATTGTCGCGTGTCGCCGCCACGGCCGGCACCGCGATCTCGTCGAAGGGCTGGCACTGAAGCTGGTCGTCCACGAAGCGTTGGTAGGTGTTCTCGCCAGTGGTAGCCACCACGGCACCGCGCTGGAAGATCAGCGCCCGGGCGTCCGCGCAATTCATTGTCCGGATATCGGGACGGCGCTCGGCCGCAGCGGACGGACCGGTGAGAAGCATGGCCAAGACGATACCGGGTACCACCGCCCTCACCTGCGCCTGCGGTCCTTCGGCCGCCAGGTGTCCAGCCAGCGCTGCCACCTGTCATAGAGCCCGGTCACGCCGGACCGGATACCCTCCGACGTCTCGTCGAAATTCTCCTGCAGTTCGTCGAAGACCGGATCGATGTGCCGCTGTCGGAAGCGGACGACAAAGCGCCAGATCGTCAAGAACAGGAGTGCAAGCATCCCGAGGAAGACGATGTTGAACCAAGGGATCGGCGAATAGTCCGGCCCGGGAGCCTGCTTGATCGAAACCGCGTTGGGGAACATCGAGAAGATCTCGATCCGCCATCCGTAATGGGTCACGACATACCACCGGGGACCGGCCGACTGGCCAAGCGCCGCGTCCTGGGCCTCGGCCTGCAGGTTGCCGGAATCGAACTTAAAATACCAGGGAAAGCCCCAGCCCGTATCCTCGTTGCGATAAACCCGCGGCTTGCGTGTCGGCCAGATGGCATTGATGAACCGGACATCCCTGGTCTTCTGCGCGGACGCGCCCTCGCCCTCGCGGACGAATTCCCGCGACGTCACGTCCATCCGTTTCACGTCCACGCCGACGATCCGAACCACGTCCTTCGATGGCAGGTAATAATGCAGGAAGGCGACGACCAGGATCGACCCGATCAGCAATATAGGCCATTTGAGCAGACGGACGAAGCGCATCAGCTGACCCTAACCGTATTCCGCGACGAGAAACAGGATGATCACGGCCGCCAGCGGAATGCCGTAGACACCGATCAGCAGGTTCCGCTTCAGCGACCGGTCATATTCGTGCAGGCCGCGTGCGATGAACATGTCGCGTTCCTCTTCCTGTTCCGGCGCACCGTCATATTCGGCCTCCAGCTTGCGCCGGACCTCCCAGCGCTGGTAGCGGGACAGGCCGATATAGATCAGCGTCAGCAGCCCGAAAATGACGATAATGCGGATAAGCCAGGCAAACATCAGAGCGGTACTCCCGTCCGGTCCGTGCTGTCGATTGCCGTGGTTCGCGGATCGCCACCGTCCGATAGATCCTTGCTATCCGGAACAATGCCGGCATAGAGGCGCTCCCATTCGCCCTGCCGGTCGACAAGGAATTTCTCGGCGAGGAAACGGCTCACATAGTCGCGCTTGCGGTCCGGCCACAGCTGGTAGGCCGTATAGAACATCTCCTTGTTGCAGATGAACATCTGGCGGAAATCGAGTGGCGTCAGCCGCGCCAGCAGGTGATTGACCATGTCGCGGTCGGGGTGGTCGGCCGCGCGCAGCATGTAGAAGTGGCCGGGATCGGCCGGCTCCACCGGCTTGACCGGTGCATCCTGGTCCAGCGCCTTCAGCACGTCGGAAAGCGTCTGGAACGCCCCCGGAAGCTCACCGAAATGCCAGCGGGCGGCGCGGTTCCAGTCGACCCGGCGCATGGTCGCGAAATCAGGCCCGTCGTCGAGCCCGGACAAGAGATCGATCAGCATGAAGTCGATGCGCTCCTGCAGTAGCTTCCGGTGATCCAGCGAATGCACGGTCAGGATATTTTCGACGTAGCCGGCCTTGTGCAGGAAACCGCTGAGCGCCTCGGCGTCCTTCAGCGGAATGCGCCGATAGGGTTTCGGCAAGTTTCCGGCAAAGTTCGCGTCGCAGGTGACGATGGTCGGTTCGTCGATATCGCGGAAGATAT
>DATHRP010000489.1:0-6190 GCA_035465195.1 Afifellaceae bacterium
CGCTCGGCGATATCGCCGAGGCGAAGCTCGTGATGACCGACGCGCTGCTCAAGGCGGCGGGAGACATGCACAATCCGAAAGGCCCGGTGGTCAAACCGGTGCCTGAAACCAACCAGATCGAAGACTAGACGGAGCACAGCCATGGCTGTCAGTGCCAACAAGCTTGAACTTCTGCAGATCGCCGACGCCGTCGCGCGGGAAAAGACCATCGACCGCGGCATCGTCATCGCCGCCATGGAAGATGCGATCCAGAAAGCCGCGCGCTCGCGCTACGGCGCGGAGACCGACGTGCGCGCCGAGATCGACCCGAAATCCGGCGAGATCAAGCTGCAGCGGCTGCTGGAGGTGGTCGAGGCGGTCGAGGAGCCGGCGATCCAGATTTCGCTGGAAGACGCGCGTGCGCGCAATCCGGCGGCCCAGGTCGGCGACTTCATCTCCGAACCGCTGCCGCCGCTGGAATTCGGCCGTATCGCCGCCCAGTCGGCCAAGCAGGTGATCATGCAGAAGGTGCGCGAGGCGGAACGCGACCGGCAGTACGAGGACTTCAAGGACCGGATCGGCGAGATCGTCAACGGCACCGTCAAGCGGGTCGAATACGGTAACGTCATCGTCGATCTCGGACGCGGCGAGGCGATCATCCGGCGCGACGAGCTGATCCCGCGCGAGAATTTCCGCTACGGCGACCGGGTGCGCGCCTATATCTACGACGTCCGGCGCGAGCAGCGGGGCCCGCAGATCTTCCTGTCGCGCACGCATCCGCAGTTCATGGCCAAGCTGTTCACCATGGAGGTGCCGGAAATCTACGACGGCATCATCGAATTGCGCGCGGTGGCCCGCGATCCGGGATCGCGCGCCAAGATCGCGGTGATCTCGAACGACAGCTCGATCGACCCGGTCGGCGCCTGCGTCGGCATGCGCGGCAGCCGCGTCCAGGCCGTCGTCGGCGAACTGCAAGGCGAGCGCATCGACATCATTCCCTGGTCGCCCGATCCGGCGACCTTCATCGTCAACGCGCTGCAGCCGGCCGAGGTGACCAAGGTGGTGCTCGACGAGGACGCGCAGCGCATCGAGGTGGTGGTGCCGGACGACCAGCTTTCGCTGGCGATCGGCAGGCGCGGACAGAATGTGCGGCTCGCCTCCCAGCTCACCGGCTGGGACATCGACATCCTGACCGAGGACGAGGAATCGGAGCGCCGGCAGAAGGAGTTCAACGAGCGGACCGAACTGTTCATGAACGCCATCGACGTCGACGAGATGGTCGGGCAGCTGCTGGCGTCGGAGGGCTTCGCCAGCATCGAGGAAGTCGCCTATGTCGACGAGGACGAAATCTCCTCCATCGAGGGCTTCGACGAGGAAACGGCCCGCGAACTGCAGATTCGGGCACAGGAGTTCCTGCAGAAGATCGAGGCAGAACAGGACGAGGAGCGCATCAAGCTCGGCGTCGAGGATGCACTGAAATCGGTGCCCGGCGTGACGACGGCGATGATGGTGGCCTTGGGCAAGGACGACATCAAGACCGTGGAGGACCTGGCCTATTGCGCCACGGACGACCTTGTCGGCTGGACCGAGCGCAAGGACGGCGAGACGGTGCAGTATCCGGGCACGCTGAGCGGATTCGACCTTTCGCGCGAGGAAGCGGAGCAGATGGTCATTGCCGCGCGGCTGCAGGCGGGCATCCTGACTGAGGAAGACCTGGCCGAACCTGAAGCGGAAGAAGAGGAAGGCAGCGAAGAGGAGCAGGCCACGGTTTGAGTGCTGCGACCGCGATTACGGACAGAAAGGGCGGCCATCGGGCGGCAGGCAAGAGGACCCGGGAGCGGACCTGCCTGGTCAGCCGGTCGGTCAGACCCGAGACGGAGCTGATCCGCTTTGCCCTTGGGCCCGACGGGATTATAGTGCCGGACCTCAAGGCCAGGCTGCCCGGACGCGGTGTCTGGGTGACGGCCGACAGGCGTTCGGTCGGCGAAGCGGTTCGCCGGAGGCTTTTCGCCCGCGGGCTCAAGGTCGACGTCGTCGTACCGGCGGACTTGCCGCAGCAGGTCGCGGAACTGCTTTCGGCGGCGGCACTCGGGCGGCTCGGCCTTGCCCGCAAGGCCGGCCAGCTGGCGGCGGGTTTCACGCAGGTGGCGGCCGCCATCGAGAAGGGCAACACGATCCTTGTCTTGGTTGCGTCCGATGCGGCAAATGACGGGCGGCGCAAGATCGATTCGCTGATCGGCCGCCGGTTCGGGCCGGAAAACCGGCCTAAAACGGTCGATTGCTGGTCCAGCGCCGAATTGGGTTTGGCAATTGGCCGGACAAATGTGATACATGCTGCCGTGCTCGAGGGCGCGGCGGGGCAAGGATTCAAACAGGCAGCCATGAGGCTTCTCGCATACGAGGAGCCGGCTGTAGAGGATGCGGACGAACCGCAGGATAGCGACGTATGAGTGATACAGACAGTAAAGACGAAGGCCCGGTTCGGGTAGAACGGCGCCGGACACTGTCTTTGAAGCGCGACACGGATACCGTACGCCAGAGCTTCTCCGGCGGCCGGTCGAAGTCGGTTGTGGTGGAAAAGAAGCGCCGGCGGATCTCGACGCCGACCGAGCGCGCGGAGGAGGTACAGCCCGCTCCGGCGCGCGAAAAGGCTGCCGCCAAGCCGGCCGAAGAGAAACAGGCCCAGCCGCGTAGCGGCATGGTGCTGCGCACCCTGACCGAAGACGAGCGCGACGCCCGCGCTCAGGCGCTTGCGGAAGCCAAGGTCCGCGAAGCGGAAGACCGCAAGCGCGCGGAGGAAGAGGCGAAGCGGCGCGCCGAGGAAGACGAGGTCCGCGCGAAGGAGAGGGCGGAAGCCGAACGCCGCAAGGCCGAGGAAGAGGCCCGCCGGGACGCCGAGGCACGTGCACGCACCGAGGAAGAATCCGCGCGCCATGCGGCGCCCGAGCAACCGGCGGAGCCGGTCCCCGGGCCAGCCGCGGAGACATCCGACGAGGCGCCGAAGGCGCTGCGCGCGGTCGCGCGCCCGAAGCGGGCGGAGGCAAAACCGGCGCCGCGACGCACCGAGGACCGCCGCCGCGGCCGGCTGACCGTCACCAACCTCCAGCAGGACGAGCGCGAGCGCTCGCTGGCTTCCGTACGCCGCCGGCGCGAAAAGGAAAAGCGCCAGCAGAGCGGCTTCACGCCGTCGACCGAAAAGATCGTCCGCGAGGTCACGATCCCGGAGGCGATTTCCGTCCAGGACCTGGCAAACCGCATGGCGGAGCGCTCGGTCGACGTGATCCGGCTGCTGATGGGCCAGGGCCAGATGGTCAAGATCAACGATATCCTGGATGCCGACACCGCCCAACTCGTCGCCGAGGAACTCGGCCATACGGTTCGGCGCGTCTCCGCGGCCGACGTCGAGGAAGGCATGGTCAGCGAGCCCGATGCGGAAGAGACGCTGAAACCGCGCCCGCCAGTCGTCACCATCATGGGCCATGTCGACCACGGCAAAACGTCGCTGCTGGACGCCATCCGCAAGACCAACGTGGTCTCCGGCGAAGCCGGCGGCATCACCCAGCATATCGGCGCCTACCAGGTCGAGCACAGCGGCAACAAGATCACCTTCCTCGACACTCCGGGCCATGCCGCGTTCACCGCGATGCGCGCGCGCGGCGCACAGGCGACGGATATCGTCATCCTTGTCGTGGCCGCCGACGACGGCGTCATGCCGCAGACCGTGGAGGCGATCAATCACGCCCGCGCGGCCGAGGTTCCGCTGATCGTCGCCATCAACAAGATCGACAAGCCCGGCGCCGATCCGACGCGCGTCAAGACCGACCTTCTGCAGCACGAGGTGATCACCGAAAGCATGTCGGGCGATACGCTGGAAGTCGAGGTCTCGGCGACGGAAGGCACCAATCTCGACAAGCTGCTCGAGGCGATCCTGCTGCAGGCCGAACTGCTCGACCTGAAGGCCAACCCGGACCGCTCGGCGGAAGGCATCGTGGTGGAAGCCGAGCTTGACCGCGGCCGCGGACCGGTTGCGACGATCCTTGTCCAACGCGGCACGCTGAATGTCGGCGACATCGTCGTGGCGGGCGCCGAATGGGGCCGCGTGCGCGCACTGGTCGACGACCACGGCGAACAGGTCAAGGAAGCCGGCCCGTCCATGCCGGTCGAGGTGCTCGGTTTCCAGGGCACGCCGGAAGCGGGCGACCATGTGAGCGTGGTGGAAAACGAGGCGCGGGCCCGCGAGGTGACCGAATACCGGCAACGGCTGAAGCGCGAGCAATCGGTGGCGATGGCAGCCGGCGCACGCGGTTCGCTCGAGCAGATGATGAACAAGCTGCAGGTTTCGGGCGTCGCCGAGTTCCCGCTGGTCGTCAAGGCCGACGTGCAGGGCTCGATCGAGGCGATCGTCGGCGCACTGGCGAACCTGAACACCGACGAAGTAAAGGCCCGGGTCATCCATTCCGGCGTCGGCGGCATCACCGAATCCGACATCACGCTCGCCGCCGCTTCCGATGCCGCGGTGATCGGTTTCAACGTGCGCGCCAACAAGCAGGCGCGCGACGCGTCGGAACGCGACGGCGTCGAAATCCGCTACTACAACGTCATCTACGACCTGATCGACGACGTTAAAGCGGCGATGTCCGGCATGCTGTCGCCCGAGCGCCGCGAGACGTTCATCGGCAATGCCGAGATCCTCGAGGTGTTCAACATCTCCAAGGTCGGCAAGGTGGCCGGCTGCCTGATTACCGAAGGCAAGGTGGAACGCGGCGCCGGCGTGCGGTTGATCCGCGACAACGTGGTGGTGCACGAAGGCAAGCTGTCGACACTCAAGCGCTTCAAGGACGAGGTTAAGGAAGTCCAGAGCGGCCAGGAGTGCGGCATGGCTTTCGAGAACTACCAGGACATGCGTCAGGGCGACGTCATCGAATGTTACCGCGTGGAAGAGGTCGCCAGGACGCTCTAGTGGCGCAAGGCGGCGACGCGCGGGGTTGAGGGTGTGGCGACCGGTCCGAAACCGGCGCCGCAAGCGAAAGAGACCCGGCCTTTCCGGGAAAGACCATGGCACGACCAAGCGCCGGCGCGTCAGCCGGCATGCCCTCGCAGCGCCAGCTCCGGGTCGGCGAACTGGTCCGGCACGCGCTGGCCGAAACGCTGGGCCGGGGCGATGTGCGCGACCCTGATCTCGAGCGGGCGCTGATCACTGTCTCGGAAGTGCGGGTCAGCGCGGACCTGCGCCATGCGGTTGCCTATGTAACGCTGATGGGCGACAGCGCGCCCGACCGCACCGTGGCGGCGCTCAACCGCAATGCCCGCTACCTGCGCGGCCAGATCTCGCCCAGGCTCAGGCAGATGAAATACATGCCCGACCTGCAGTTCCGCCTCGACACGCGGTTCGACGACGATTCGCGTATCGATTCGCTCTTGAAATCGGAGACCGTCGCGCGGGATCTCGACGGGACGGACGGAGAATAATGGCCCGGCGGCGCAAATCGGGACGGCCGGTGAACGGCTGGATCATCCTCGACAAGCCCGTCGGCATGACGTCGACGGCGGCGGTGGCGCTGGTCAAGCGCATCTTCGATGCGCGCAAGGCCGGCCATGCCGGCACGCTGGATCCGCTGGCATCCGGCTGCCTGCCGATCGCGCTGGGCGAGGCGACCAAGACGGTCAACTTCGTCATGGACGGCCGCAAGGTCTATCGCTTCACGGTGCAGTGGGGCGCGGAGACCGATACCGACGACACCGAGGGCGAAGCGACCGCGATATCGGACGTTCGCCCGGACGCCGCATCGATCGGTGCCATACTGGGCGAATTCACCGGCACGATCAGCCAGGTGCCTCCGGCCTATTCGGCGATCAAGATTGCCGGCGAGCGTGCCTACGACCTGGCGCGTGGCGGCGAGGATGTGGTGCTCGACGCCCGCGAGATCATCATCCACCGGCTGGAGCTGGTGGAATGCCCGGATACCGATACCGCGGTCTTCGAAGCCGAATGCGGCAAGGGAACCTATGTCAGGGCGCTCGCCCGCGACATGGGGCGCAGGCTTGGAACAAGAGCCCATGTGGCGGCGCTGAGACGCATGGTCGTCGGGCCGTTCGAAGAGGCGGCGATGATCACGCCGGAGCGTCTGGAGGAACTGGCCGGAACCGGGCCGCACGGCGCGGACGCGGCCCTGCAACCGGTGGAGGCCGGCCTCTATCGGATTCCCTCCTT
>DATHRP010000490.1:0-5142 GCA_035465195.1 Afifellaceae bacterium
CAAGGGCAACATCCAGCCAATGCCGATCGCCATTCCGGCATTTGTCGGTGCCGGCGGCGCACCGGACGAGCTGAGCACGAATGTCGCGAACGTCATTACCGCGAACCTGCAGCGGTCAGGCTTGTTCCGGCCGATCGACCCGGCGGCTTTCGTGGAGCCCTATGTCGGGCCGGAAGGCACGCCGAACTTCGCGAACTGGCGTCCGCTGAACGCTCAGGCGCTGGTTTCCGGTCGCGTCGTGTCGACCGGCGATGGCCGCATATCCGCCGAATACCGCCTGTGGGACATCTTTACCGGCCAGCAACTGTCCGGACAGCAGTTCTTTGCAACGCCGGACAACTGGCGCCGCGTCGCGCACATCATCTCCGATGCGATCTATGAAAGGCTGAGCGGCGAGACCGGCTATTTCGACACCCGCATCGCCTTCATCGACGAGTCCGGTAACAAGGACCAGCGCGTCAAGCGGCTGGCGCTGATGGATCAGGACGGCGCCAATGTGCGGTATCTGACCAATGGCGGCGACCTGGTGCTGACTCCCCGCTTCTCGCCGTCGCGTCAGGAACTGACCTATGCATCGCTGGCCGGCGACCAGTGGCGCGTCTATCTGCTCAATATCGAAACCGGCCAGCGCGAAGTCGTCGGCGATTTTTCCAACATGGCGTTCAGCCCGCGTTTCTCGCCGGACGGCCAGCAGGTCGTGCTGTCGCTTCAGCAGGGCGCCAACGCAAACATCTACAAGCTCGACCTGCGCAGCCGCCAACTGACGCGCCTGACTGCGTCGCCGTCGATCGATACCGCGCCGTCCTTCGCGCCGGACGGCAGCCGGATCGTCTTCGAATCCGATCGTGGCGGGACGCAGCAGCTTTACGTCATGAGCACGAACGGAGGACCGGCCGAGCGGATCAGCTTCGGAAGCGGACGCTACGGCACGCCCGTCTGGTCGCCGCGCGGTGACTATATCGCCTTCACCAAGCAGGAGAACGGTCAGTTCGCCATCGGCGTTATGCATCCGGACGGGTCGGGCGAGCGAATCCTGACGGAGGGCTATCACAACGAAGGGCCGACCTGGGCACCGAACGGCCGGGTGATCATGTTTTTCCGTGACATACCGGGCGCCGGCGGGGGGCCAAGGCTCTGGTCGGTCGACATTACCGGCTACAACGAGCAACAGGTGCCATCGCCCAGTTTCGCGTCCGACCCGTCGTGGTCGCCGTTGCTGAACTGAAAGGCGCGGAACGCGTCCGGTCGCTTGCCTGCACACCGATTCTGACGGATAAACGGCGAAACAGCTTGCCGGGCAACGTCATTGAACAAAGGTGAAAAACCGGATGCCGGGTCTGCAGCAAGACCAAGCCGTCTGGATCACATCCTTTCGAATCGCATCCTGATCGTCCTGCTTACGATCGGCCTTGCGCTCAGTATTCTGGGGATCGGCCTGTTTGCCGTGCGTTCTCACCGCGCATCCGAAAGCGTCGTGAATTCGTCGAAGATCCGCGAGGTGTCGGAGGCCTTTCTCGGTGTGTTGCGCAACGCGGAGGCGGCCGAACGGGGATATCTCATTTCCGAGGACACGGATTATCTTTCCGCATTCGACAGGGCGGTTTTTCAGCTCAATCTCAAACTGTCCGAACTGTCGGGCCTTGCCTGGTCGACCCCGCGCGAGCGGGAAGTCCTGTCGGAAATCCGGTCTTTGACCGAGCAGAAGATCGAAAGCCTTTCGACGGCAATCGATCTCAAGAAGCAGGGCCGGGATGCAGAGGCGTTGAATGTATTCAAGGCGGACCTCACAGAGGAGATGTCCCGAAAGATTTCTCTTCGGACGACGGACCTGATGATCGATCAGTCGCTCAGGATATCCTCTGCCCGCGAACAGGCGGACGATGCGAACGAGCGTTTTGGTATCGGCGTCATGGTTCTGATGCTGTGCGTCGCTGTCCTGATCATCATCCTTTTCCGCCGCAGCCGGTTCGAGATCGAGATGCTCAACGAGCGCCAGGCCGTGCTTGACGAACTTGTGGCCGAGCGCACGGCTGAGTTGCAGGCTGAAAAACTGCGGGTCGAAGCGCTGCTGTCGGATGTCAGCCACCGGATCGGCAATTCGCTGGCAATGGTTGCCTCTTCGCTGTCGCTGCAGGAACGGGCGGCCTCCAACGACGATGTCAAGGACGCGCTCAGGGAAGCGGCAGACCGTATCCGCAGCGTCGCATCCGCTCAGCGGCGGTTGAGACTGACCGGCGGGCAGGACAGCGTCGAGGCTGAGACCTATTTCGGCCAAATCGTCGACGACCTGCGCACGACGATGCCCGACGACAATGTGCGCTTCGTCACGAGTATCGAGCCGATGGACCTGCCCGGTGACATGGCCCTGTCGTTCGGCGTTCTGTTCAACGAACTTGCGATCAATGCATTGCGTCATGCCTTCGACGGGCTCGGCAACGGAACGATCGCCGCGCGTTTGTTCAGGACGGACGATTCGATCATCTTCCAGGTGGAGGACGACGGGCGGGGCATCGACTGGCGCAATTCCGAGGGTGCGGGCATCGGTACGCTGGTTATCGATGCGCTGGTTCAGAGCCTCGGCGCGGAGATGTACGAAGCCGACGCGTCGCAGGACGATGAGCGAAAAGGCACGGTCTTCGTCATCAAGAAACCACTTTCCGGGCAACAATCGGCCGGTGATTCGGCTGGGGTGTAGGTCGGATGGGGTGTGGGTCGGATGGCTTGTGGCGGGCGGTCTTTCGCCGCAGCCGGCAATGTTGGCCGGTTTCCGGCTTTACAAAAAATTAACCATGATCTTTGACGACAGCTTAACCTTAACAATTTATTGGCAGGACGACAGAACCCGGTTCCCGGGATAGGAGTTTGCGTCATGACGTTTTTTCCCGCGCGGCTGATGACCCTGGCCATCCTGGCCGTGGCACTCATCGCAGGCGGCTGCGCCAACCCCCGCAAGGGGCTTGAATCGACGATCGGCGGGGCGGCAACGCCGGGCAGCGCCCAGGATTTCCAGGTCAATGTCGGCGACCGGGTCTTTTTCACGGTCGATTCCTCGGCACTCAGCCCGGAAGCTCAGCAGACGCTGACCCGTCAGGCCCAGTGGCTGAACCAGTACAGCCAGTACAATTTCGTGATCGAAGGCCACGCGGATGAGCGCGGCACGCGGGAGTACAATTTGGCGCTCGGCGCCCGGCGTGCCGCGGCGACCCGCGATTTCCTGATCGCCCAGGGGGTCAATCCCCAGCGTATCCGCACCATCTCCTACGGCAAGGAGCGCCCGGTTGCCGTGTGCGACGACATATCGTGCTGGAGCCAGAACCGGCGCGCAGTCACCGTACTCGACGGGGCCGGCACTTAGCCGGCCGAGCGAAACGAAACGATGAATGGCGGCCGTGTCTTGTGATATGGCCGCCTTTCTTCTATTTTCGCCACGGTTTGATCCCACGATGATTGCATGAGCATGTGATTCTCCGCGAGCCCGTGGCTCCGCGGACAGTACGGCCCGGCAGGCGGGCCGATTCGCCCGTGGGGGGCGATTTCGCGCAAGATGCGAGTAACGACCATGATGACAAGATCCTTTGCCGCGGCGCTCTTCGGCAGCATTGTGCTGATCGCGACCTTGAACCCGGCGGCCGCGCAATCGAGCCGGGAAGTCGGCGAGATGCGCCTCTACATCCAACAGCTCGAGGACCAGATTCGCCAACTGACCGGCGAGAATGAGCAATTGCGGTTCGAATTGCGCAGGCTTCAGGCACAGGCCGGCTCTGACGGACAGGTCGGCAATGGCAGCCAACCTGGCGCGGGTGGCACGGAACTGGCCGGTCAATCCGGCTTGCAGGGCAATGGCGAGATCATCCGCGGCACGATCAATCCGCAGGGCAATTCCAGCGTCGAGCAAGGTGCGCCGCCCCAGGATCTCGGCACGCTTTCGGTAGCGGAAAACGATCCTCTTATCGCCCCTGATGGCGGTGACGGCGCCGGTGCGATGCAGCCCGGCGAAACCTTCGGCACGGCGGCGGCGGGCGGAGACGCGCCGCTCGACCTTTCCGCGCTCGCCGGCGGACAGCCCGGCTCGTTCGACAATCAGGGGTTCGGCAATGGCGCCCCCGCCGGCGGCGAGCAGCTTTCCGGCGATGTCGCCGGCGAAGGACAATCGCCGCAACTGACGGCGTCGATCAGCGGCAGCGCCCGTGACGAATACGATCTCGCGTACGGCTACGTGCTGACCGGCGACTACGACTTGGCCGAGGCGCAGTTCAGTGCCTGGCTCGATGCCTTCCCGTCCGACAAGCTGGCCGACGACGCCCGGTTCTGGATGGCCGAGAGCAAACTCAGGCAGAAGAAATACCAGGAAGCCGCCAGCCTGTTTCTCGATCTGCACAAGCGGGTCCCGCACAATTCGAAAGGGCCCGATACGCTCATGAAGCTTGGCGTGGCACTGGCCGGGCTCGGCGAAAAGGAAGCGGCCTGCGCGACGTTCTCCGAGGTTGCCAAGAAATATCCCGACGCGACAGGCGCGACGATGAGCCGTGTCGGCAACGAACAGCAACGGGTCCAGTGCTGACCGGCGCAGCGAGCGCCCATCAAGCCGTCGATGAGCAAATGAGCGGTCAGGCCCCGGATCCGGATCTCCTGTTCCGTAGACTGCTTGCCTGCAAGGGTGTGATGCTCGCCGTATCTGGCGGCCCGGATTCCACGGCACTCATGGTGCTTGCTGCGCGCTGGCGGGACGGCGAGGGCCGCGATGTTCCGGTCTGTGTGGCCACCGTTGACCATGGTCTGCGGCCGGAGGCCGCGGATGAGGCGGCTCTGGTGTGCGCAAACGCCGCCGAACTTGGCTTCGAAGCGGTCAGCCTGACGGCCGATCTGTCCCGATCGGGTTCCGATGCCGGCAACCTGCAGGCCCGTGCCCGCGAAGCGCGATACCGCTGTCTGGTCGAGGTGGCGCGTGCAAAGGGGTTCGACACGATCGCCACGGCACATCACAAGGAAGACCAGGCGGAAACGTTCCTGATCAGGCTGGCCCGCGGCTCCGGCGTCTACGGCCTGGGTGCGATGACAGTCGAGTCCCGATTGGACGGGCTGGTACTCTGGCGTCCATTGCTGGGCGTGGAACGCGCGACACTTCATCGGATTGCCGCAGAA
>DATHRP010000491.1:0-5598 GCA_035465195.1 Afifellaceae bacterium
CACCGCTCAACGCGATCCTCGGCTTCTCCGAGGTGATGCGCAACGAAATGCTCGGGCCGATCGAGAACGCGTCATACAAGGACTATCTCGGCGACATCCATGCCAGCGGCCAGCACCTTCTGAAGCTGATCAACGAGATCCTCGACCTGTCGCGGATCGAAGCGGGCAAGCGCGAACTGAAGGAAGAGCTGGTCGATCTCGTGGCGATCGCCACCGAGGCCCGCGGCCTGCTCAACCTGAAGGCCCGCCAGAAGCAGATCGAGATCGCCGAGGTCTACGACGACAAGCTGCCGAAGATCATCCTCGACGAACAGGCGATCCGGCAGGTCATCCTCAACCTGGTTTCCAACGCCATCAAGTTCACGCCGGTCGGCGGCGAGATCATCATCAAGGTGGGCAAAACCCAGTCGGGCGGGCAGTACATATCGGTGCGCGACAACGGACCCGGCATTCCCGAGGACGAGATCCCGGTCGTGCTGTCGGCCTTCGGCCAGGGCTCGGTTTCGATCAAGACCGCCGAGCAGGGCACCGGCCTCGGCATCCCGATCGTCCAGGCACTGATCCACCTGCACGGCGGCAACTTCACCCTTCGCAGCCAGCTCAATATCGGCACGGAGGCCATCGCCACGCTGCCGGCCAAGCGCGTCGTGTCGCCGTTCAACGACGAGTATGCCGCCTGGAGCGACGAGACGCAGAACGATCCGAGGACGATCCGCCGCGCAAGCTGACGGCTGCCGCGGTCAGGACTTTCCCGATACGCCCGCCTGCTCGAAGGTCGCCATTCCGTTGTGCAGTTCGGCCGCTGCGCGGACCATGACCGCCGCAAGCGCCGCCCCCGTGCCCTCGCCCAGTCGCATGCCGAGATCGAGCAGCGGCTCCTTGCCGAGACGTTCGAGCACCCGCGCATGCGCGGCTTCGGCAGAACAATGGGCAAACAGGCAATGGTCGACGGCTTTCGGGTCCATCGCGTGGACGACCGACGCCGCCGCCGTCGTCACGAAACCGTCAACGATCACCGGCACGCGCTCCATGCGCGCGGCGACGATCGCACCGCACATGGCGGCGATCTCGCGGCCGCCGACACGCCGCAGGATCTCCAGCGGATCCTGCTCGCCGGAAAGGCGTCCGACTGCCGCCGCCACGGCATCGGCCTTGCGACCGAGGCCGGCGTCGTCGACCCCGGTGCCGCGCCCGACCCAGTCTGCCGCCTCGCCGCCATAGAGCGCGTGATAGATCGCGGCGGCCACCGTGGTGTTGGCGATGCCCATTTCGCCGAGGCATAAAAGGTCGATGCCGCCATCGATCGCCTCCATGCCGTAGGCGATCGTCGCCGCGCATTCAGACTCCTGGAAGGCGTCGGTGGCGACGATGTCCGGCGTCGGCAGGTCGAGCGCCAGCTCGAAAACCTTCAGGCCGATGTCGAAGGCGCGGCACAATTGGTTGATCGCCGCGCCGCCGGCGGCGAAATTCTCGACCATCTGTCGCGTAACCGCCTGCGGGAAGGCGGAAACGCCGCGGTCGGCGATGCCGTGGTTGGTCGCGAATACGGCAACGAGCGGCCGTTTCACATCGGGCGCGGGGCGACCCTGCCAGCCAGCGAGCCATTCGGCCAGCTCCTCCATTCGGCCGAGGCTGCCGGGTGGCTTGGTGAGCACGGCATCGCGTTGCCGCACGGCTTCGAGCGATGATTCATCGATTCCCGGCATCCGTTTGAAAAGGTTTCGAAAATCATCAAGCGGTATGGCTGTAACGGAACGTGTCATGGTGGCTGGGTCCCTCGGGAATCGCGAATGAGGATGAACGACGCAGGGTTTATAGGGCAGTCCATGTGCGGTAAATGCTCCAATTGCGACTCGCGAAAGGATCGGCGGAATGAAGGAATTCCAGGAACGGTTGATGCGGTTGCCGCACGACACCCGCGAAAGCCTGGCGTTCTTCACGCGGCTGCCGGTCGGGTCGAAGGACACGCTGACCGACTTGCGCATCAGCGCGGCCGCCTGGCCGCTGGCCGGAGGCATTATCGTCCTGGTCCCCGCCATCCTGCTGTGGCTTGCCGTGATGGCCGGGATGCCGAGCCTGATCGCGGCGGTGCTGGCTCTGGCGCTGGCGGTCGCGATCACCGGCGGCCTGCACGAGGACGGTCTTGCCGATACCGCCGACGGGTTCGGCGGCGGGGAGACACGCGAACGCAAACTGGAGATCATGCGCGACAGCCGGCTCGGCTCCTACGGAGCGCTGGCGTTGATCTTCGTCATCATGATCCGCGTGATGAGCCTTGCGATGCTTTCCGGCGAGGCGGGACGCGGCGCGATCGCCCTGTTTTCGGTTGCGCTCGTGTCGCGGACGCTGGCGCTCTGGCATTGGAGCTCGCTGGAGCCGGCACGAAACGAAGGCCTCGCATTTTCCGCCGGGCGGCCGGACTGGCGGGCGCTTGCCATCGGCGCCGGCGTGGGCGTGGTCGGCCTGATTGCCCTCCTGTTCGCGTTCGGCACTGCAACGCTCTTCGCCGCGGCAATCGCCTTTATCGTGACCATCGCGTTCACGAGCCTGTCGAAAAGCCAGATCGGCGGCCATACCGGCGATACGATCGGCGCTTGCCAGCAAGTCGCCGAGGCGGCCCTGCTTGCCGGGCTGACCGTTGGCTGGCAGAGTTACGCTCCCGTATGATGACCATAGTGCGGATGTTCCATGTTCGGCCTTGACGACGAACGGCTGGCGCGCCTGATCTACCTGCTGATGCTGGTGGCATTCATCGGCGCGGGCCTGTTCTCCTTCCGCCGCAGCTTTTCCAAGGCGATCCGCGAGGCCCTTGTCTGGATCGGCGTCTTCGTCGTGCTGCTGTTCGGCTACACCTACCGCGAACAGCTCTTGTCGCTGGCGGGCCCGGTGCTGTCGGAACTCAATCCGAGCCGGCCGGTCGTGTCATCGGATTCCGGCGGAAACACCACGCTGACGCTGGCGCGCAGCTCCAACGGCCATTTCCAGATCACGGCAGCCGTCGACGGGACCGACGTGACCTTTCTGATCGACACCGGTGCATCGCGCTCGATCCTGAGCTACCTCGATGCCGAACGGGTGGGCCTTGCGCCGGATACGCTGAACTTCAGCCTTCCGGTCAATACCGCAAACGGTATGGCGTTCCAGGCGCGCGCGCCGATCCGGCGTCTCGAAATCGGGCCCTACCAGTTCAACGGCATGCGCATCGGCGTCGCCCAGGACGGCATGCTCGACACCAGCCTGCTCGGGCTCGACATTCTGGACCAGTTCGGCAACTGGCGGGTGGAAGGCGACCGGCTGATCCTCGCGCCGCCGTCATAGAAGGCTGACGACGAAGCGTAACGCGACCAACTGCATGAAGATGCCGAAGGTGACTTCCAGCTGCCGCTTCTCCATGACATGGGCGACCCGCACGCCGAGCGGGGCGACATAGACGGAGATCGGAAACACCAGGAGGACGCCGATCAGATTGACGTAGCCGACTGAGAGCGGCGGCAGGCCGGGTACGCCCCAGCCGGCCCAGGCATAGCCGATCACGCCTGGCACCGCGATCAGCGCTCCGGTACCGGCGGAGGTTCCGATGGCCTGGTGCATCGAGCGGCCGTAGAGCGTCATGAACGTGGTCGCCATGACGCCGCCGCCGACGCCCATAAGGGTCGACAGGAAGCCAATGAAGGCGCCGCAGGCGGCGCGGATGATGCCGCCCGGCAAATCCGAGCCGAGCCGCCAGTTCTCCCGGTTAAAGATCAGCCGGATGCCGATCAGGCAGGCGAAGACGGCGAAGATGCCGCGCAGCTGCCCCCCGGTCACCATAGTGGCGACGATCGTCGCGGCGACAACGCCGGCGGGCATCGAGATCACCCAGCTCTTCAGCAATTCCATGTCGACCGCGCCGCGCGACTTGTGCGCCTGAAGGGCGCGGATCGACGTCGGCAGGATGATCCCGAGCGATGTGGCGACCGAGATATGCATGCGGATCGCCTCGTCGATGCCGAGGATGCCCAGGAACTGGTACATGACCGGGACGATGATGGCGCCGCCGCCGATGCCGAACAGGCCGGCGAGGAAGCCTGCGACCGCGCCGGAGGCGGCCTGCGCCAGCGCAAGCAGAGCGATTTCGGCAACCGGGAAGTCTTGCAGCATGGAAAGGGCTGTTCGAGGAAGGGATACGAACTCTATCGGCCTGTTCAGGGAACAAGTCCAGCCTGCCGATTGCGTTCAGTATGCCGCACCTGCCGGCAGGTCGCGTTCAGGCTGCCCGATCTTCTCCGGGTTCCGACAAGTCGCCGGCCGAGCGGACCGCGGCAAGGGCATCGGCGATCACCTGCTGTGTCGCGCCGGGTTTCGCGCTCTCCACGGTGAGGATCTGGCGCCAGGCGCGGGCGCCCGGCCGGCCCTGGAACAGGCCGATCATGTGGCGCGTCACGGCGGACAGCCGCCCGCCCTCGGAAATATGACGCTCGGCGTAAGGCATCATCCGTTCGGCGGCCGCCACGGGATCGGGCGGGAGGGCCTGATCGCGGAAGAAACGGCGGTCGACATCGGCCAGAAGCGCCGGATTGCGGTAGGCGGCCCGCCCCAGCATCACGCCGTCGACATGCTCGAGATGGCTTGCCGCCTCGTCCAGATCGGCAATGCCGCCGTTGATACCTATGAAGGTATCGGGACGATCGCGCTTCAGGCGGTAGACCCGGTCATAGTCGAGCGGCGGAATATCGCGGTTCTGCTTCGGCGACAGGCCTTCCAGCCACGCCTTGCGGGCATGCACCCAGAGCGCGTCGGCGCCGGCGTCGAGGACAGCGGACGCCAGGTCGTCGAGCGCGATCTCCGGGTCCTGGTTGTCGACGCCGATCCGGCACTTGATCGTGACCGGAATATCCACGGCGCGCTTCATGGCGGCGGTGCAGGCGCCGACCAGTGCCGGCTCGCGCATCAGGCAGGCGCCGAATGTGCCGGACTGGACCCGGTCCGACGGGCAGCCGACGTTGAGATTGATCTCGTCGTAGCCGCAATCCGCCCCGATCCGGGCGGCCTCGGCGAGCCTGTCCGGATCGCTGCCGCCGAGCTGCAGGGCGACGGGATGCTCCTCGGTGGAAAAGCCGATCAGGTGATCCCGGTCGCCGTGAATGACCGCGTCGGCCGTCACCATCTCCGTATAGAGCAATGCATAGCGCGTCAGGCCGCGATGGAAGAACCGGCAGTGCCTGTCGGTCCAATCCATCATGGGGGCTACGGCCAGAATATTGCCGGAAACATACGGGTTCATGGCTTCGGTACCGGCCTTATCGCGCCAGGTTCTCGTCAATTCTCATCAGGTGATCGGGGCTGACATAGCACCCGCGACATATGCATTCCAGACCCCCGCCAAAACAGCCTTTACAGGCCGGACGCCGCCGCGACTGCCGTTTCCCCGGCTCCCACGGCCGGCGTCATGAAACCGGCGAAGAAGCCTGCAAGCTCCTCATGGGCATCGAGCGGCAGGACGTGCGCGACATACTGGTCCGGCCGGACGATCACGAGGCAGCCCTGCCGGCGATCGGTGCCGCGCAGTTCGAAGATGTCGCGCCCGTCTCTAACATCTGCGCAGAACATCTTCTCGTA
>DATHRP010000492.1:0-2003 GCA_035465195.1 Afifellaceae bacterium
GGGTGCTGGAAGTCGAGCACCGGATTTACCCGATGGCGCTCGCGTGGGTGGCCAGCGGAAAGGCCCGGATCGTCCGCGAAAAGGTGGTTCTGGATGAGGAAGGCAAGACCGGCAGACCGCTGATCGTACCCGAGCCCTGATCAGCCGGCTGGCGCGATCGCCACGCGGTTGTCGTGGAACGCGGCCCCGCCGAACGGCGCAACCTGGTCGGCGCCGGTCAGGCAGTTGATGCCCTTCCCGCCGACATGGGCCGAATTCGGCCAGATCCCTTCCGCAACGACCGTTCCCGGCGTCACCTGGTCTGAAACCTGCAGATGGATACGCACCGCGCCGCGCGTGTTGCTGACCCGTACAAGGTCGCCGTCCGACAGGCCGAGCCGTACCGCATCGTCGGCGTGACCGAGAATGGTCGGCCGGCCTTCCCTTTCCGTCGAGCCGCCAGTTTCGGCGAAGGTCGAATTCAGGAAGTTGCGCGCCGGCGCCGTGACCAGCCGGAACGGATGGTCGCCATCCGCGCCCTCGATACTGTTCCAGAAATCCGGCAGATCCGGCATTTCGCGCCACGGCCCGAGCAGCCCGTCCGCCGGCCGGTTCGGCGCCGTGAGCGCCTCCCAGTCCGGCGAGAACCGGAACTTGCCGTCCGGCCAGGCGAATCCGTTCAGGTAGTGTGCGGTCTCGAAATCCGGCTGGCAGTCGATCCACTTGTCGCGGGCGAGATCCTCAATCGTGCCGCGCCCGGAATGCTTGAGCAGCCAGTCGATATGCTCCCGCTCGCTCATCCCGAACCCGGGATGGTCGACGCCGAGCCGCCCGGCCAGTTCCCGGAACACCTGATGGTTCGTCACGCAATCACCGGGCGGGTCGACCAGCTTCGGACCGAACATGATGTGCTGGTGCCCCCCGCCGCGATAGACGTCGTCATGCTCCATGAACATGGTGGCCGGCAGGACGATGTCGGCCAATTTCGCCGTGTCGGTCATGAACTGCTCGTGCACCATGACGAACAGGTCGTCGCGCAGGAAGCCTTGGATCACCTTGTCCTGTTCGGGCGCGACATTGGCCGGGTTGGTGTTCTGGATCATCATCGCGGTCACCGGCGGGCCGCCCTTCAGGTCGTCGGGCGCGCCCGTCAGGATCGGACCGATCCGCGACTGATCGAGCATCCTGACCGACGGGTCGCGCACGTCGAGGCCCGAGATCATCGTCTGGTTCAGCCCGTAGATGCCGCCATTATTGTGAAAGGCGCCGCCGCCCTCGTGCTTCCATGCGCCGGTCACCGCCGGGATCGACAGCGCGCAGTGCATGTTGAAGGCGCCGTTGCGGGAGCGGGTGAAGCCGTAGCCGAGCCGGAAATAGCTGCGCGGCGTCTCGCCGATCCATTCGGCGAAGGTCTCGATCTTATCGGTCGAAAGTCCGGTGATCGCCGAGGCCCATTCCGGCGTCTTGTCGGCGAGATGCTTTTCCAGGTCATCCGGCCGGTCGGTATAGCGGGCCAGGTAGTCGCGGTCGGCATATCCGTCGCGAAACAGCACGTGCATCACGGCGCAGGCCAGCGCACCGTCCGTACCCGGCTTCAGGCACAGCGCCAGGTCCGCCTGCTCCATGGTCGGCGTCCGGTAGACGTCGACGACCACGATCCGCGCACCGCGCGTCTTTCGCGCCTTGACGGCATGGGTCATCACATTGACCTGCGTGGAGACCGGGTTGGTGCCCCAGATCACCACGAGGTCGGAAACCGCCATCTCGCGCGGGTCCGCACCGGCGAGCTTGCCCGTGCCGGCGACGAACCCGGTCCAGGCCATGTTGGTGCAGATCGTGTCGAACTGGCCGGAATAGCGCTTGCCATGGCGCAGGCGGTGGATACCGTCGCGCTGCACGAGCCCCATGGTGCCGGCATAGAAGTACGGCCAGACCGTCTCGCTGCCGTAAAGCGCCGCCTTCGCCTGGAACTGCTCTGCGACGATATCGAGGGCGTCTGCCCAGGAAATCGGCGCGAACTGCTT
>DATHRP010000493.1:0-8928 GCA_035465195.1 Afifellaceae bacterium
CATTGCCTTTGCCGTCTGCAAACAAGGCTGTGATTCCGGCCACCTTGCCGGAGCCGCTGATCGAATAGTCGCCGCCGTTCAACTGCGCCTCGATCTTCGCCTTGCCGACGGGAATGCCGGTGAGCTTCGCGGAATAGGTGACGGTGAGCTGCACCGTCTCGGCCGATGCCGGTGCGCCCGCCGCCAAAAGAGCAAGCGGCAGGGCGGCCAGGCCGCCTGAAAGCCGCCGGTTCGACCTGCTCTTCAATGTCATGTGCCAAAACCTCGTTTCAGCCCCCGTTCCGGGACCTAGCGGGCAATTCCGCCAAAACTGCGGCATAGACGGTCTGCGCGTGTAGTCAACAGGGAATAATCTTGACCTCGTCCCACCGCGCAACTATAGGAGTGTGCTTTCAGAAACAGACCGGGTTTCGACTGGCCGTTTCGCCGGAATTTTATCGCGCGGCGGCATCGTGTCGTACCTGAAAAACGAATGAGGTTGATCATGGCGCGCCGCTGCGAACTGACCGGCAAGGCCGTGCTGACGGGCAATAATGTGAGCCACGCGAACAACAGGTCGCGTCGACGCTTCCTGCCCAATCTGTGCAACGTTACACTTTTAAGCGAGGCGCTGGACCGTAAGGTCCGGATGCGGATTTCCGCTTCCGCCCTGCGCACAGTCGAACATCGCGGCGGGCTGGACGCGTTCCTGCTCAAAGCCGGTGAGAAGGAGCTATCGCAGAAGGCACGGCTCCTGCGCCGCGAACTGATGGGCAAGCTGGCCGAGGGCGGCGAGGGCGAAATCGCGGCCTGACCCGGTTTTCCCGCCCGGCGGGTTGGCGCCCCGGCCCGCGCGCCGCCACAGAGGCGAAAAAGGCATGAACAGCACAGTCTACGGACGTCGCCGCGGGCGCGGCTGGTTGATCGGCATCGTGGCGATGGCTGCAGTCGTCGTCGCCTCCAATATCCTTGTCCAGTATCCGGTCGCGGCGACCATCGGGCCGTTGAACCTCGCCGACCTGCTGACCTGGGGGGCTTTCACCTATCCGCTCGCCTTCCTGGTCAACGACCTCACGAACCGCCGGTTTGGGCCGCATGTGGCACGCTCCGTCGTGTTCGTCGGCTTCGCGTTCGCCGTTGCGCTGTCCGTCTACTTAGCGACGCCGCGCATTGCGATCGCCTCGGGCACCGCGTTCCTGATCGCGCAATTGCTCGATGTCGGCATCTTCAACCGGTTGCGCGAACAGGCCTGGTGGCGCGCCCCGGTGCTTTCCAGCCTGGTCGGTTCCCTGGTCGACACGGTGATCTTCTTTTCGCTCGCCTTTGCCGCCGCCTTCGTCGTGCTCGGGCCGAACGATGCCTTTGCCATCGAGCGCGCTCCGCTGCTCGGCGCCCTGGGCTTCATCGAGGTGCCGCGCTGGGTCTCCTGGGCGCTCGGCGATCTGGGCGTGAAGATTATCGTCGCGCTGGCGGCGCTCGGGCCCTACCGGATCGCGCTGCAGCTGTTCTTCAGGCCGGAGCCGGCCCGCGGCTGATTCCGGGATATCAGCCGCGGTGGCCTCCGGAGACAATCGCGAACTGCAGCATCAGCGTGCGCTGGAAGACGTTCTGATTGTCGTCGGATACCAGTGTCAGGATCGTCTGGCCGGCATCGTCGACGTGCACTGCGAGCCCTTCCATATTGTCGATCTGTTTCGACAGATCGCCCTCAAGGATGATCTTGCCGTCCATCGGAGTGTTGCCGCCGATCATTGAGCCGGGGATGCGCCGCAGCCGCATGGCAAGGTCGAATCCCGGCGCCAGCCGGCGCTCAAGGATAACGAGGTCGCCATCCGGAAGGAACCGCGCCGAGGTGATCTCGAAGCCGTCGCGCCTGACGATCGAGCAGGTGCCGACACCGAATATCCAGCAAGGGTTGGCCGCGCCGGAGCGCTTCGGCGGGCGCTCGGCAATCGCCAACATTCGGCCGGCATTGGGTCGGCCCGGCGGGATCACGGCAATGCTTTCAAGCCCCTTGTTGATTCCGAACACCCGGCGTGCGCCGGGCACGGCCTCCATACGCGGCTTTCCCCACGTACCCTTGGCAAAGGGCCGGACGGCAAGCTGGTACTTGTCTTCCTCCAGCACGATCGCGAGCGAATTGTCCGGACCGATCGCCAGGTCCTCGCTGTCGTTGCGCTTGATCGACTTGCGCTTGCCCGGAAGCGCCGGCATCTGGTTGGTTACTTCGAGCCCGGAAAGGCGGCCGTTTCTGTAGTCGAGCCGCGCCTTCAGCAAATAGCCGAGATCCGACAGGATGACGGCGTCGCGGCCGCCGTCCAGCACTTCGATGCCTGACCAGCCGCCGAAGGTTTTGTCGCGCGATGTGATAACGAGGCCGCCGCGGAATTCCAGGCCGCCGTAGCGCGAGCCGCCCCCGAAGTAAGCGAAGCTTTCGATCGGGCTGACATTGACCTGGATCGGGTCGCCGGAAACCGGCAGGGCGGTCGCCGCGGCGAGGGCGGCGAGGATGAAGGCCAGCTTCATGCGGCGCGTGGCCCGCGCGCCGTCGGGCGACGCGGGGGCGCGGACCGCGCCGGCGGGTTCTCCTCGAACAGGGCGGCCAGTTCGTCAGTCATCGCGCCGGCCAATTCCTCCGCGTCGACGATGGTCACGGCGCGGCGATAGTGGCGGGTAACGTCGTGGCCGATGCCGATCGCCAACAGTTCAACCGGGGAGCGGGTCTCGATCATCTCGATGACGTGGCTCAGATGCCGTTCCAGGTAGTTGCCGCTGTTGACCGACAAAGTCGAATCGTCGACCGGCGCGCCGTCGGAAATGACGACGAGGATGCGGCGCTGCTCGCTGCGGCCAAGCAGGCGGCGGTGAGCCCATTCCAGCGCCTCGCCGTCAATGTTCTCCTTCAGCAGACCCTCGCGCATCATCAGGCCGAGATTGTTTCGGGCGCGCCGCCAGGGTGCGTCGGCCGATTTGTAGATGATGTGGCGCAGGTCGTTGAGGCGGCCGGGATGCGCCGGCTTGCCAGCCCTGAGCCACTCCTCGCGCGACTGGCCGCCCTTCCATGCGCGGGTGGTGAAGCCGAGAATTTCGACCTTAACCCCACAGCGTTCCAGCGTGCGGGCGAGGATATCGGCGCAGCAGGCGGCGACCGTGATCGGCCGGCCGCGCATCGAGCCGGAATTGTCGATCAGCAGGGTGACGACCGTGTCGCGGAAATCGGTGTCGCGCTCCTGCTTAAAGGAGAGCGGCGCAAAGGGATCCGTAACGACGCGGGGCAGGCGCGCCGGATCGAGGGTCCCTTCCTCCAGGTCGAAATCCCAGGCACGGTTCTGCTGTGCCAGCAGCCTGCGCTGCAGACGGTTGGCGAGGCGGGCGACCGCGCCCTGCAGGTTGACGAGCTGCTTGTCGAGGAAACCGCGGAGCCGCGCCAGCTCCTCCGGCGGACACTGGTCCTCCGCCAGCATGATCTCGTCGTACTGGGTGGTGAAGATCTTGTAGTCGATCTGCGGTTCGTTGGACCCGGTCCAGTCCGGCCGACGGGCATCGCTGGAGGGTTCCTTGTCGGCCGCCTCGTCGTCGGTGAAATCCTCGGCGCTGACCTCCGCGTCGTCGGCGTCACCGTAATCCTCTTCCTCGCCGGTGGTCTCGGTCTCCTGCGTGTCGGCGGCGGCCTCGTTCTGCTCCTGCTCATTCTCGCCGCGCGCCGGTTCGTTGTGCTCGGGCGCGGCATCGGCATCGTCGCCGCCGTCCTGATCGTCCTGGTCGCTGTCGCGCGACAGTTCGTCGGCCATTTCGAGCGATACCAGCAGGTCGCGGACGACCTCGGCGAAGCCACGCTGGTTATCCTGCGTGTCGACCAGGTTGTCGAGGTCGCGACCCGCTCTCTGCTCGATATGGTCGCGCCAAAGGTCGACGATGCGGCCGGCGCTGGCCGGCGGCTTCATGCCGGTCAGTCGTTCGCGCACCATCAGTGCCACGGCATCCTCGATCGGAGCGTCGGCGCGGTCGCGCAGGTCCGCGTAGTCGCCGCGGTGATACTTGTCCTCCAGCATGGCAGAGAGATTGTCGCGCACGCCTTCCATGCGGTTTGAGCCGAGCGCCTCACAGCGCGCCTGTTCGACGGCGTCGTAGACGGAACGCGCCTGTGTGCCGTCCGGCGCGAAGCGGCGGTGCAGGTCGGAATCGTGGCAGGCGAGCCTGAGCGCGATGGCGTCGCCCAGGCCTCTGGTGACAGCGACATCGGCGGCGGTCATCCGCCGCGGCGGTTCCGGCAGCCGGGCCTTCTTACCGCTCAGGCTCGGCCGGTCGGACGCATAGACGACCTCAAGCTCGGAATCGCCGGAAATGGCGCGCATGCAGGTCGTCACCGCGCGCTTGAACGGTTCCACCGGATTGTCGCGTCGCTTGCCGGACGGCATGGACCTCACCCGCTCCGAAATTCGCGCCTGTCAGCTCATGACCACGTTGGCCGAGGATTCCGGCAGGTCCTTGCCGAAGGACCGCTGGTAGAACTCGGCGACAACCGGCCGTTCCAGCTCGTCGCACTTGTTGAGGAAGGTCACCTGGAATGCGAAGCCGAGATCGCCGAAGATCTCGGCGTTTTCCGCCCAGGTGATGACGGTGCGCGGGCTCATGACGGTCGACAGGTCGCCGTTCATGAAAGCGTTGCGCGTCATGTCGGCGACGCGGACCATGTGATCGACGGTTTCACGGCCTTCCGGCGTGCGCATGTTCGCCACCTTGGCGAGAACGATATCCACCTCGTTGTCGTGCGGCAGGTAGTTCAGCGTGGTGACGATCGACCAGCGGTCCATCTGGCCCTGGTTGATCTGCTGGGTGCCGTGATAGAGGCCGGACGTGTCGCCGAGGCCGACGGTGTTGGCCGTCGAAAACAGGCGGAAGGCCGGATGCGGGCGGATCACCCGGTTCTGGTCGAGCAGGGTCAGGCGGCCGGAGACCTCCAGGACGCGCTGGATGACGAACATCACGTCCGGCCGGCCCGCATCGTATTCGTCGAAAACGAGCGCCGTGTTGGTCTGAAGCGCCCAGGGCAGGATGCCGTCGCGGAATTCCGTAACCTGCAACCCGTCCTTGATGACGATGGCGTCCTTGCCGACCAGGTCGATACGGGAAATGTGGCTGTCCAGGTTGACACGCACACAGGGCCAGTTGAGCCGCGCCGCTACCTGCTCGATGTGCGTCGACTTGCCGGTGCCGTGGTACCCGGTGATCATCACGCGGCGGTTGTGCGCAAACCCGGCGAGGATCGCCAGTGTCGTCTGCCGGTCGAACAGATAATCCTGGTCCAGATCAGGGACATGTTCATCGCGCTCGGAATAGGCCGGGACTTCGAGATCTGTGTCGATGCCGAAGACCTGGCGGACCGAGATGGTCATGTCGGGGACGTCGGAAACCTGCTGGTTGGCTGCGGCCGTGTCGCTCATAGGGTCGTCCTTGGATCCGGTCGGCACCGGATCCTGTTGGCGATCGGAATCCTGCATTCAGATCGGTCAGGTTGATGGTCGACCGGTTCGATGGCCTGCGGTCGGCGAGCCGGTCACTGCACGTAAAAAACGATGCCCGCTGTCCGCAATGCATCGTCAGGGAAGCGTTTTACATTCGGGCGTCCGCCGCCCGCAACCCCCATGGATCAAAATCGGACATTGCGCCCGTTCCCGTGGCCTGAATATGGGGTGTGTCACCGTTTGCGCAATGGCAAGGCGACAGGGCGGGCCGCCTTCAGCAGAACCCGACGCTCTTCAGGTAATTGTAGGCCTGGATGATCTCGCGCAGGCGATCCTCCAGCGACCGGTCGCCGCCGTTGGCATCCGGATGGTGGCGCTTGACCAGGACCTTGTACTGGGCGCGGATTTCCTCGGCCGTCGCAGTGTCGTCGAGACCGAGCTTCTGCAGCGATTTGCGCTCCAGGTTTCGCACGCGTCGACGCTGGGGGCCGGGATCGGCTTCCGGCCCGGTCTTGCCGGCGTTCGGGAACAGCCGGAACGGGTCGTTCGGGTTGGGTGTAAAGCCGTACTTGGCGCGCCCGGAGGGACGCTGCTGGTTGCCGTTGCCGTCCGCGCCCATGCGCCAGGTCGGCCGGTGACCGACGGAGGCGTCCTTCTGGTACGACTGGATGGAGCTGTCGTCCATTCCGGAAAAGTAATTGTAGCTCTTATTGTAGGCGCGCACATGTTCGAGGCAGAACCAGTAATATTCGCCTTCCGCCTGGCGACCCTTCGGCGCCTTGTGCTCGCCGGGCAGGTCGCAACCCTCGGCCTGGCAGGCGCGCCTGGCCGGTTTGGGCTCGGGAGCCTTGCGGGACTTGTTGACCCGGATCTTGTTGAAATAGGACGAATCCAGCTTCATCGTATCACTTCAAATCACGTTCCGCTCCGGCTGATCCGTCAGGCTCACTGTCCGGTCCGGGCGTCACACCCTATATACGCGCCTGGCGCGAACCTGTCAGCGATTCGGCAGCGAAGCGCCATCCCTTACACCACGAATGTTCACCGATCATGACCGTAAAAGACACAATCGAAGCAAAATTGAAATCGGCGTTTGCGCCGAGCGAATTGAAGATCATAGACGAGTCGCATCTGCATGCGGGGCACGTCGGGCATCGCCCGGAGGGTGAAACTCATTTTCGTGTCCATATAGTGTCCGAACGGTTTACAGGCAAAGGCCGCGTCGACCGTCACCGACTTGTCAACGAGGCGCTGGCCGACGAGCTGGCCGGCCCGGTCCATGCACTGGCCATCCATCCGCGCGCGCCGGGCGAGGAAGACCGGGTTTGAACGCAGCGTGTCGGGGCGGCCCCTCGAACCTTTCCGAAGCTCTTCGCGTCTGACAGAGACGGCCGGAATTCCGGCGTTTGGAAGAGGATGTCGGATATGATGCGAACAGCAATACTGGTGGCGGCGTGCATGCTGGTTGCCGGTCAGGCCGGGACAGCGGCAGCGAAGGAAACCAAAGTTCCGATCTTCAGGCCGAGCGTTTTGCCAAAACCGCCGATCGGCCGTCCGGCTCCGCAACCGAGCGTTCCGAAGCCGTCAGCGGACGGCAATTGATCAACGGCCATATCTGTCGCCGTTAACCTGCCGCTAACCGGCGCGGCAATCGCCGGGCATCCTTGCATCCTGTTTCGGCTATACTTTGCCGGAACCGGAATGATTTTCACACGTCAGGGATGTCCGACATGAAGCGATGCACGATGATAAAGGTTGCGGCCGTTCTGGTTCTCGCGGCCGGCCACCCGGCTGTCGCCCAGAGTTATACGCCGACGCCACCGATCGCGCGTCCGAGCGTACTGCCCAAGCCTGTCGCCAACAGGCTGGCGCCGAGACCGGAAGGCAAGATCGAGCAGGCGGTGATCAAGCCGTCCGACAACTGATCAGTCCGTCGTGTTCGCAGCGGCCTGATCGACCCGCTGCAATGGCGCCACCCGGATCTGGCTGATCCGGTTCTTCGATTTGCGCAGGACCTTGAACCGGTAGTTGTGGAACGTGAATTCCTGACCCTGGTCGGGAATGGATTGCGCCTCGTGGATAACCAGGCCGGCGACGGTCGTGGCCTCTTCGTCGGGCAGGGACCAGTCGAGCGCCCGGTTGAGATCGCGGATCGGTACGGAGCCGTCGACGATCACGGTGCCGTCGGCCTGCGGGCGGACTCCCGAAATGTCGACATCGTGCTCGTCGGCGATCTCGCCGACGATCTCCTCCAGGATATCCTCCAGCGTCACCAGTCCCATCACCTCGCCATACTCGTCGACGACGAGGGCAAAATGGCTCTTGCGGCGCAGGAACGCGTTGAGCTGGGCCTGGACCGTGGTTGTGTCGGGTACGAACCAGGGCGGCGTCGCCACTTCCATGATGTCGATCTTCGACGTGTCGCCATCGGCCTTGCTGATTTCCCTGAGCAGATCCTTTGCGTGCAGCACGCCGACGATGTTCTCCGGCTCCCCGCGCCACAGCGGCAGCCGCGTGTAGGGGCTTGCCATCACCTCCTTGATGATGACGTCGGACGGCTCTTCGACATTAAGAGCCTGCATGTCCGTGCGGTGGACCATGATATCCTCGACCTCCAGTTCGTTGAGGTCGAGCAGCCCGCCGAGCATGTCTCGGTCACCCTTCTGCACGCTGCCTTCCTTGTGCAGCAGCGATACGGTGCCGCGGATTTCCTCGTGGGCGGAGATGGCGATGCCGTGGGCATCGACGCCGACCCGGCGCAGCATCGCGTTGACGATATGCTCGACCGCCATCACGAAGGGCGCGAAGATCATGACGATGAAGCGGACCGGGCGGGCCACGGCAAGCGCGAAGCTGTCCGGCGTGGTGATCGCCCACGTCTTCGGCAGCACCTCGGCAAAGACCAGCACCAGCACCGTCATGACGATCGTCGCGTAGAGCACGCCGGCGTCGCCGAACAGCTGGATGAATGCGCTGGTGGCAAGCGCCGAGGCCAGGATGTTGACAAGGTTGTTGCCGAGCAGGAGCGAGCCGATCAGCCGCTCCTTGGCCTCAAGCAGTCCGCCGACGACAGTGGCCCGGTTATCGCCGGATTTCTCGATCTGGTGCATGCGTGCCCGCGATGATGCGGTGAGCGCGGTTTCGGAGCCCGAAAAGAAGGCCGACAGACTGATGAGTATCAGGATGGCGGCAATGGTCAGCCAAAGCATCATTTTGTACCGGTAATCCTTTCCTGAAGGAACGCCGTGACGCGGTCCGCTGAGACGTCGGCGGCGATGAAGGCCTGGCCGATTCCGCGCGTCAGTATGAATGTCAGCTTGCCCTGCCGGACCTTCTTGTCCTGGGCGATATGGCGCATCAACTCCTCGACGGGCGGCGGCCCGCCGCTGATATGGGAGATCTCTGTCGGAAGTCCAACAGTCGACAGATGTTCCTTCACACGTCGCGTATCCTCGGATGTGCAGTAACCCAGTTCCTCGGAGAA
>DATHRP010000494.1:0-7002 GCA_035465195.1 Afifellaceae bacterium
TCTACTCTCGCTGTGAATGTTCCAGGGGCATGGAAACGCGGAGCACCCTTTCTGTCCCGGTCCGTGCGGCGTCCACGCTATCTTATTTCCTGTATTATGGTGACAAACCTCGCCGGATGCGCGGCGAAATCCAGGTAGAACTCACAGGGTGGAGACACTGACCTCGACCGCCATATCGGCCAGCGAGTCGGTCTTGCCAATGAAACTGCCTGCAACCGGCACAACCTGACGAATGTCGCGAGCAACGGCGAGAGGTATCAGGTTATTTGAACCGACGCTTCGGTTGGTCGGATCAAACGTTATCCAGCCGGCACCAGGAACATAGATTTCAGTCCAAGCATGAGTGGACCCGGAACCGACAGATCCGATCATGTCATTCTCGGGGTCGTACAGGTAGCCGGATACGATGCGGGCTCCAAGCCCGAGAACACGCGCAGCTTCTGCCAGCATGACCGCAAAATCGCGGCACGATCCCCAACCCCGCAATAGCGTCTCATTTGGCGACTGGGTGCCCTCGGTCTCGCGGCTCTGATAGGAAATGCGGGCCGACACTCCGTTGCTAATGTCCTTCAGGAGAGACAGGGTATCTGTCGGGCGCCCATAAACAAAACCTTCGACCCATTGGGCAAAGCGGCCTTCCGAGTCCTCGTATTGTTGTGCCGTGAGCGCACCAAGATCCGTCCATTCGTCTTCCGAGTGGAGAAACGGATATTCGATCGCCGAGGCGGAAATGGGGAAGACCGGCCAAACTGGCGCGGTCAGGTCGAGCCGTGCGCGGCTTTCGATCACCAGACGATCGGTTCGAGAGGCGAATATTGCAGTCGCGATCGCGTTACCGGCAATGTCTTGTCCCCACGTGACGGTCGCTTCAGGTGTTACAGATAAGACGTGTGAGATAAGACGAAGATCCCGCGTTTCGCGCGGACGGAGTATCAGCTTGTGCGGCCCGAGAAAAACCTCGTGCCGGTATCTGTAGATTGTCGTGTGAACTGTTTCGAGAGCGGTCAAGCGGATATCCAGTCATTGCGAAGACGATGATGCACCCGCCCGAAATCGGTCAGCGGCGCCGACATGAACCATGGCTCGCTCTATCCGCGTTTCGCCACGCGTTCGAACCCTTGTAACGCCGACAAATCCGCTCCGAACCTGTTCCAGAGACCGAGGCAGCAACACATTGGCGGGCGGGCGCCACTGCTGGTCCAAAATCCCGTTCACTGATCCGTGGACTCGTCCTCGATCAGGCGAGCAATGTCGCCGAGCGCACGTTCGATAAGTTTCTGTCGTCTGGCGTCCTGAGCGTCCGACGTTTCGGCATAGCGGCGGATCAGATATTGCGCCTTGATAGCCGCCTCGCGCCAGGTGGTGGCAGGATCGGTAAGAAGTTGCGCTTCCAGTTCCGCCTGCCGCCTTCGCAACGCCGTCTGGTCGGCCTCGAACTCCTTGAGCGCATGTCTCCGGAAATCGGTAGCCATCCTGCCCTCGGCGCTGCGTCTCGCATCGAGGTCGACCGGTTCATCGCTCATGGATGTGTGTCCTCTGGAATCACTCGCTCTGCCGCGGAAATTCATATGGTATTATATCTCTAATTTTCAATCCTCCTTGAACAATATTATGAAACCATAATATTTTAGAAATGAAATATAGAAGAGGCATGTTAAAACACGATCGAATTTTGACCTTGATTGCAACGCAGCGCCGCTCAGCACGGCATGGAGTCTCGTTTCGGGCCCTGACAGCGGCGAAACAAAGGGTAGCTGAACTGGTAGAGGCGGCGATGCCGGGAGGTCGAATTGAGCATCAATTCCGCCTGTCTTTTCCATAGGCGGGATCGACATCAGTTTCCGCGTGCCGGTTTTCGCCTGATTTCCAGCCCGGCTAATCGCGACGACCGGCATCGATATAAATCGTGATTGGAAACGAGAACTCCTCATCGCCATCTGCGTGCTCTTAAGCACCGCGACAAATGACAAAGTGGTTTTGGTGCCAAGCCCCGTCTTGCTGATTGCTAGTATCGCAGGGCGGGGAATCTCCATGCAGCCGACTATTCCTTCCTCACAGACGTGTTTGGACTATTGAGCTTCCCAGCCGGCGAAGCGGCTTCAGTGCTTCGGTTCGGGCCACGGCGAAAAATTCGAGATGAAAACAGAAATAATCAATATCTTCGTCAAGGTCGAAGGTCATGGCCACGTTTCCGGGGCGATAGGGTGCGCTGTCCCGTCCGGCATCGCTTACGTATTCAGTGCCGCAGGGTGGACGGAAGTTGCCAGTTCGCCACCCTGGAGCATTGTTTTCACTCCCGAGGGCACCCTGTTGCCAGATCCTGGCGATATTGTTGAATTGAAAGTCGAGGTTCCGACCAAGGAGGCCACCGAGAACCTGCTTGAAAAATACATGGACAAGATCGCAGGCATGACTCGGCAACGGCCGTTCAAGCTCGCTCCGGCGCTCGGCGATTTTATCGTGAGCAAAGACGGCGCGATCATCCTTCACCACATTGCCAGCCTTGAACGCTTCTACGGAACACCGAGAGCATTCTCACAGGTTCAAACCGGATTAAAGTGAACCGATCACCGGTTCGATGTGCTCGAATGCGCGAATGCCTAGCATGTCGGAAGATTCGTGACGTCACAGGTCCAGACGCGGAAGGACTTCAACACATGTGGCCCGAATGAGTTGATTGGCGGTACATCTGCTGCGCCGCGGCCTCGCTACGAGATCATCTTCCCGCGATGGTTCGTCCTCGCGCTTAAACTGCTGCGGATCCTGCCCAACGCGGCGTTCTTCCGGGGATGAGGACGTTTGTCATGCCGGGATGAGGCGCGGCGGGGCCGTATTCGTTTTGCAACATGTCGGCCGAAATCTTGCGGGGCGAAATTCGCTTGGGGTGCACGTCGCGACAAGCCAGACATCTTGATCGGATATCGCCGATCCCGCAGATTGGCGATCACCATGCGTTTCGGTCATCGCCCATGAAACTCCTGAAAGACAGACATACGGTCATTACCGGCGCCGCCAGCGCACGCGGGCTGGGCCGGGCGACCGCGCGGCTCTTTGCCGAACACGGGGCGCTGGTCGCCATACTCGATCTCGACGGCGAGGCCGCCGGCGCGGCGGCGGCGGAGATCGGGGTGGACCATGTGGGCCTGGAATGCGACGTGACGGAGCGGGAGGCGTGCCTCGCTGCCGTGGCGAGCCTCGAGGAGCGCTGGGGCGGCATCGACGTTCTCGTAAACAATGCCGGGATCACCCAGCCGCTGAAGCTCCTGGAGATTGCACCGGAAAACTACGACGCGGTGCTCGACGTGAACCTGCGCGGTACGCTCTACATGAGCCAGGCCGTCGTGCCCGGCATGAAGCGGCGAAGATCCGGCAGCATCGTCAACCTGTCGTCGGTTTCTGCCCAGCGGGGCGGCGGCATTTTCGGCGGCCCCCACTATTCGGCGGCGAAAGCCGGTATCCTCGGGCTGACAAAGGCAATGGCCCGGGAGCTTGCGCCCGACGGTGTCCGGGTCAACGCGATCTGCCCAGGGTTCATCGACACGGACATCACCGCCGGCAAGCTGACCGACGCCATGCGGGATACCATCCTTGCCGGTATCCCGATGGGCCGGATCGGCAAGCCGGCCGACGTCGCCGGCTGCGCGCTGTTCCTGGCCTCCGACCTGGCCGCCTATTGCACCGGCTCCGAGATCGACGTCAACGGCGGCTCGCTGATACACTGACGCCGCAGCCATTCGGGTCGCGTGTATTCATTTTTCGCATCGGCCTATGCCGGTTGCATTGACAACCTGACCCTGTGGCAACATTGTATCTGCGGCCGCGCGACGTGGCTGGACAGCGGGAGATCATATGGCGTCGGTCACAATCCGCAGTGCCCGCAAATCGTTCGGTAGCGTGGAAGTGCTTCACGGCGTTGACGTGGATATCGCAGACGGCGAATTCGTCATCCTCGTCGGCCCTTCCGGATGCGGCAAGTCGACCCTCCTGCGCATGATCGCCGGACTGGAATCGATCACCGGCGGCGAAATCGCGATCGGTGATCGTGTCGTCAACAAGCTGCCGCCCAAGGTGCGCGATATCGCCATGGTCTTCCAGAACTATGCGCTTTATCCGCATATGACGGTCTACGACAACATGGCGTTCAGCATGAAGCTGCGTGGCGCGCCGACCGCAGACGTCGAGGAAAGGGTCAGGGAGGCAGCGCAGATCCTCGGACTGGAAGCCCTGCTTGCCCGGTACCCGCGCCAGCTTTCGGGCGGCCAGCGGCAGCGTGTCGCCATGGGACGCGCCATCGTGCGCGATCCGCAGGTTTTCCTTTTCGACGAACCGCTTTCCAACCTCGACGCCAAGCTGCGCGTGGCGATGCGCGCCGAGATCAAGGCGCTGCACCAGCGCGTCGGCGGGACCACCATCTATGTCACCCATGACCAGATCGAAGCCATGACCATGGCCGACAAGATCGTCGTCATGCAGAACGGCCATGTCGAGCAAATCGGCGCGCCGCTGGAGCTTTACGACCGGCCGAGCAACCTGTTCGTGGCCGGATTCATAGGCTCGCCGGCGATGAATTTCGTGCGGGGCACGGTCAGGCGAAACGGCGCCGTCGGCGTGCTGACGCCTGAGGGCGAAACAATTCCGGCGCCCGACGCCGCAGGCATGGAGGATGGCCGCGAGGTCGTGCTCGGCATCCGCCCGGAGCACGTGTCGCTGGCCGACGGGGAAAAAGGCTTTGCCGCGACCGTTTCCGTGGTCGAGCCGACCGGCGCCGAGGTGCAGATCCTGGGACGACACGGCGCCGACGACGTCGTGGCGGTCTTCCGCGAACGATTCATGCCGAAACCCGGAGAGTTGATCCGGCTGGTACCGGATCTGGCCCACGCCCATGTCTTCGACGCCGAAACCGGCCGGGTGCTTCGTGCAGACTGAATCGCCACTCTTATAACCAAGCCGGGAAAATCCCGGAACACGACAGGGAGGAAATGATGAAGACAACACGACGTTCACTGCTGAAAGGTTCGGCCGCGCTCGGCGCGTTCACGCTGGGTGCGGATCTCGTCGGCCTCGCCAAGGCCTGGGCCGCCACTGAAATGAAATGGCAGCCGGAAGACGGCGCGAAGTTGGAACTGCTGCGCTGGAAACGCTTTATCCAATCGGAAGAGGATGCGTTCCTGGTGCTTGTCGACGCCTTCACGAAGGCGACCGGAGTGCCGGTCACCGTGCTCTCCGAAAGCCTCGACGACGTGCAGCCGAAAGCATCGGTTGCCGCCAATGTCGGCTCCGGGCCGGACATGTTCTGGGGCCTCTATTCGCTGCCCCACCTGTTCCCCGACCATTGCATGGACGTGAGCGACGTCGCCGACTACCTCGGTGGCAAGTATGGCGGCTGGACCGCCGCCGCCGAGGTCTACGGCAAGTCCGGCGACAAGTGGATCGCCATTCCCGTCGCCTACAACGCCAACGTCATCAACTACCGCAAATCCGCGATCAAGGAGGCCGGGTTCTCGGAAGTGCCGATGGACCTCGCAGGGTTCCTTGAGCTGACCAAGGGCCTGAAGAAGATCAACAAGCCGGCCGGCATGGCGCTGGGCCACGCTTCAGGCGACGGCAATGCCTGGGTGCACTGGTGCCTGTGGGCGCATGGCGGATACCTGGTCGACGCCAACGACGAGGTGATCATCAACTCGCCGGAGACCGAGGCCGCCCTGAACTATGCCAAGGAACTCTACGACAACTGGATCCCGGGCACCGCATCGTGGAACGATTCCTTCAACAACAAGGCGTTCCTAGCCGAGGAAGTGTGGCTCACCAACAACGGCGTGTCGATCTATGCGGCTGCAAAGCGGGGCGCGAACCCCGGGGCTGACGCCGACGACGCGGCCAAGGCGGCTGCGCCGAAGATGGCGAAAATCGCGGAGGATATCGAGCATTCGGTCTGGCCGGTCGGGACGACCGGCAAGCCGACCGAATTCCACATCTGCTATCCGCTACTCGGCATGAACTACACCAAGAACCCGATGGCCGTGAAAGCCTTCATGCAGTACCTGATGGAGATCGAGAATTACGAGCCATGGGCGGCTGGCGCCGTCGGTTACCTGACCCAGACGCTGAACGACTATGAGAACCTGCCGTTCTGGGACGACGATCCCAAGGTCGCGCCGGCCAAACTGGCGGCCTCCCGAACCCTGACCGCGGGCCATCTGGGATCGGTTGGCGAGAAGGCGGCCTCGGCACTGGCCGACTTCATCGTCCTCGACATGTTCGCCAACGTGTGCAGCGGCCGCGAGACGCCGGAAGGCGCCATGAAGATGGCCGAGCGCCAGGCGAAGCGGCTGTATCGCTGACGAAAAACGGAGGGGGCCGGCGCCCCCTCCTCATCGCCGCCGCCCCGCGCGGCGGGGCAGCGCAGGATAACCGCATGACCGATCTCGGCATCGACCCGATAAGCCCGCGCGGGCTGGCATGGATCCGGCTCCAGTCGAACCGGAACTGGCTCGGCTTCTGGTTCATGATGCCGGCGGCTGCGTTCCTGATCCTTTTTCTCGCCTATCCACTGGGGCTCGGGACCTGGCTGTCGTTCACCGACACCCGGATCGGCCGCGCCGGTGAGTGGATCGGCCTGGAGAACTATATCTGGCTCTACGACGATCCGGTGTTCTGGCTCTCGGTCTTCAACACCCTGCTCTACACGGTGGTGGCGAGCGTCATAAAGTTCGCGGTCGGCCTCTATCTCGCCCTGCTGCTCAACAAGAACATGCCCTGGAAGGCGATCATCCGGGCGGTGGTGCTGATCCCCTTCATCGTGCCGACGGTGCTTTCGGCAATCGCCTTCTGGTGGATCTTCGACACCCAGTTCTCGATCCTGACCTGGATGCTGCAGGGCGTCGGAGCGATCAGCGAAGACATGCAGATCAACTGGCTGGGTGACGCGAACATGGCACGCGCCTCGGTGATCTTCGCCAACATCTGGCGCGGCGTGCCCTTCATCGCCATTACGCTGCTGGC
>DATHRP010000495.1:0-1619 GCA_035465195.1 Afifellaceae bacterium
GATATGTCCAACGGTATCGATCGCCCGCGACTGGAGCAGCAGCGGCGAGCCGTCCCTTTCGAACTCGTAGTAGAAGCGGTGGACGTCCTTGTTCAGGCTCGGCCCGTCAATGCGCGCCGGTTTCCAGTTCCTGCCACCGTCCAGCGTGATGTCGACGCGGTCGACCTTTCCGCGGCCGGACCATGCAAGGCCGGTAACCACGGTGAAACCCTTGCCGTGGGCGATCGGCGCCTGCGGGCTGGGATTGGTGATGACCGACTTGACGTCCATTTCCCAGGTGAAACGGCGCGCCTTTCCGCTGGCCAGGAGGTCGGTGTATTTCGAAGTCTCCTCGCGCTGGTGCCAGGGCTGGTCGCCGACCTCGATGCGGCGCAGCCACTTGATCCACATATTGCCTTCCCAGCCCGGAACGACGAGGCGAAGCGGATAGCCCTGTTCCGGCCTCAGCGCCTCGCCGTTCATCTTGAAGGCGACGAGGCAATCGTCGAGCGCCTTTTCCAGCGGGATCGAACGGGTCATGCCCGAGGCGTCGGCGCCCTCGGCCAGCAGCCACCTGGCATTCGTCCTGAGACCGGCTTCTTCCAGGATGTGGCGCAGCGGCACACCGGTATACATGACGCAGTGGACCATGCCGTGGGTGAACTGGCAGCCGTTGAGCTGTGCGCCACGCCATTCCATGCCGGAATTGGCGGCGCATTCGAGGAAGTAGATGCGATTCTCGCGCGGGAACCGCTTGATGTCGTCCATGGTGAAGATCAATGGCCTGTCGACGAGACCGTTGATCATCAGCCGGTGGTCGGCCGGGTTGATCTCGGCAATGCCGCCATGGTGGCGCTCGAAGCACAGACCGTTCGGAGTAATGATGCCGTCGAGTTCGTGCAGCGGCGTGAAGTTTACCGAGCTTTCGGCGGAGGCCGTCAACCACGCAACGTTGCGGCGGACCACCTCGGCCTCGAATTCCGACGGCTTGCCGTATGGCCTGGAATCCGTGCCCTCGCCCAAATAGCGCGACCAGTCCGGCACATTGGGCGGCAGGTCGGCGGGATCGGATTCCGCGCCGCGCGCGATGCCGGCGCCTGCCACAACCGCACCCCCGGCGACCAGTCCGCTCGTCAAAAAAGCCCGCCGGTCGATCGCCGATAGCGCCGCGTCCTGCTGTGAACGCTTGGACATGTCATTCTCCTCGGAACATATATATATATTCGTTTTTTTGAATGTATATATGAACAGATCGACCTTGTCGAGCCTATGAACGGGGCGGTCGCGCTAGAATCCGGTTATGCGGACCGCCCGGTTCGGCTGGAGCTCGATCACCTTGCGATTCTCGATATGAGTTGAGACAACGTCCCAGATCGCCGGGCCTTCGGTGCCTTCGTTGACGCTGGCCCAGCCGGCGACGACATAATCCCTAACGGGATCGATCGCCTCGCCGGTCGAAAGCAGTGTCATCTCCGTGACCCGCGCGCCCATCGCCGCCGACGGATCGATGCGATAGCCCATGCCGCCGACGCGCACCATGTCGCCGCCCTGCTGGTAGTAGGGATCCGGATTGAACAGGTTGTCGGCAACGTCCTCGAGTACGTCCTTCAGTACCTTGCCGCTCATCGTGGTGCGATAGG
>DATHRP010000496.1:0-5067 GCA_035465195.1 Afifellaceae bacterium
AAGGACGGCCCGGTCGATCGCCGGGCGTCGGCGCTACGTCTTGCGGCAAATTAAGATTTTATTAATATTAATGCACATCCGATTAATACATGTTAATTTCTGTTCATCATGAAGTTCTGATTTTTATGTTATCTGTTTAAAATCGATTAATACTAATCCAGCGACTTAATTGAATCGACAGATATTATAAGTATTGTCGACGCTGTCTGAATTGCATCCAGGCGCGTCCCCGCCTGGGCTCACCCGACTCAAGGAGTTCGAGCACATGTCGATCAAGTGGCCGGAAATTGCGGGCTTCAAGGATTCTGTCCTTGGCAGGCTCAACCGGAAGATATCCGAATACCGCAGAAACGAAGACGGCAACATCGCCATCATGTTCGGTCTGACCTGCGTGGTCCTCGCCGTGACGATGGGCGGCGCCATCGACTATATGCGCTTCAACCGCCACAAGACCCAGCTTCTTTCGGCGATGGACGCCGCGGCGCTGGCGTTGAGCTCGCACCCCGAACTGACGGCCGACAAGTCCGAGCAGTTCGTGGAGGACTATGTCAAGAACATGGTCCCGAACGGTGCCGACCAGCTCTTCGTGATCAATGGTTTCACCGTTACCAAGAACACCAAGGGTTATGTCGTCGAATCCGACGCGGTGATGGAAACGACCCTGCTTCAGGTCGTCGGCGTCACCGAGATGGAACTCGCCTTCAGCACCGAGGTCGAACAGAACTCCAACTACATCGAACTGGCGCTGGCGCTCGACAATACCGGCTCCATGCGCAGCAGCGGCAAGATCGAGGCGCTGCGCGAAGCGGCAACGATCCTGGTCGACGTCATGTACGAGGCCGACAAGGCCGACGAACGCGTCAAGATCGGCCTCGTGCCATTCGTGACGACCGTCAACATCAAGGATACGTCCACCACCGGTTCATTCAGCGATTCGTGGATGGATAATAACGGCCTTGCGACACACAACGGCGAGAACTTCGACAATCCCGACCCGACCAATTATCCGCGACACCACAAGGCGCTCTACGACGCTTCCGGCGTCGAGTGGAAGGGTTGCGTGGAAGCCCGCGCCGAGCCCTATGACACGCTGCAAACGCCTCCGGGCAGCGACCCGAACACCCTGTTCGTGCCGTTCTTCTCGCCCGACATGGTCGACACGATGGGCGACTACAGCAACAATTATATAGACGACCCCGACGACCGTTATTGGGTCTCGACCGGCCCCCGCCGCTGGGAAGGATACTGGGTGTACCTCAACCCTCCACCGGCGCACGTTACCCAACGCGACCCGAGCCGCTATTACACGGAGACAGTCAACAGCTACGACGACTACAGAAGCGGCTACGGCCCCAACCGCGGCTGTCCGCGGGCGCTCGTCGACCTGACCAACGACACCGAGTTGCTCTATTCGGAGATCAACGCCATGGAAGGCTGGAGCGGCGGCGGCACGAACATCGCCATGGGCCAGTTCTGGGCCTGGGCGCTGCTCGATCCGGAAGAGCCGTTCTCCACCGGCAATCCGTTCACCGACAAGGATACGGTGAAGGCGATGGTGGTGCTCACCGACGGTGAGAACGTCGTCACCAACCCCGGCGGCAGCACCAACAACAGCCGCAACATCAACGGCTCCGACTATACCGGTTACGGCTTCCTGCTGAAGGACGGTATCGACGACGGCCTCGACCGTGGCGCCACCAGCGCGGCCAACCGCGGCACCAACAACCGGCTGCAGGGCACCGACAACAACGACGCTGCCCAGTGGGTGGACACCAAGGTCGAGGACATGTGCGTCAAGATCAAGGCGAACAAGATCCGTCTTTACACGATCACTTTCCAGCTCAACGACGCGGGCCAGCAATATCTCCGCGACCTGTTCGAGGAGTGTGCCTCGGACGACGGTTACGGCGGCAAGCTGTACTACAACTCGCCGGACAACGAGACGCTGGAACAGGTGTTCCGCGAAATCGCCCGCGACCTCAGCAACCTGCGCGTCGTCCGCTAAGGACGGCGCCCAGGGCGCCCCAAAGACGCTCGATGAGCACAACCTTTTCTGGAAATCCATCAACGATGACGGACCGGAGAGAAATGATGCAAACCTTCGATGACAACAAAAGGGACGGCGGCACACCGCTCCGCCCCGCGCGCAGACGGCGCCGGCTGTTGCCGCGTTTCGTCCGCAACGACGATGGCGCCGTGGCCATCGAATTCGCCATCGTCTCTCCGGCCTTCTTCTTCCTGATGTTTGTCATCCTGGAGACCGGGCTGATGTTCGTGGCCGAGGAGGTGCTCGACAACTCGGTCGCCACGGTGGCCCGCATGGTTCGCGTCGGCGCGATCCAGGAGGCCGACTACACCAAAGAAGAGTTCAAGGATCTCGTCTGCGACAAGGCGGAGGTGTTCATCGACTGCAGGACGTCCGACTTCTTCGTCGACGTGAAGACCTACGGCAACTTCGCCGACGCAGGCCTCGGCAGCCCGCTGGATGACGACGGCGAGTTCATCGACGAGGGCGACTACAATTTCGGCGGCCCGAACGACGTCGTCGTGGTGCGCGCCTATTATAAATGGAAGACCAACCCGATCATCGGCGACATCTCCCTCGCCACGCTCGCCGGCGGCAAGCGGCTGATCGGGTCGTTTGCGACGTTCCGCAACGAACCATTCCCCGAATAAGGAGGCTGACTGACATGGTTGCCAAAAACATGGCTCAATCGCTCCGCGGCTCCCTTTCCGCAATGGCCCGCAAGTCCACCGCCTTTCTCCGCGACGGAGAAGGCACGGTCGCGGTGGAGTTCTCGTTCATCCTGCCGATCATGGTCACGATCTGGCTGGGCGGCGTCGAGATCACCCACGCTCTGTCGGTCGACCGCAAGGTCGTAACCCTGACGGCAGCCGTAGGCGACATTACCGCTCGGTCCAAGAAAATCACCGAGTCCCAGGTAAGCTCGCTTTTCGGCCTGACCGAGGCGGCTATGTTCCCGGAAAATGTGGATGACACAACGATCATCGTGACCGCGGTCGATTTCGACGCCGACGGCAATGCCACGGTCGGCTGGAGCCGCGCGTCCAATACGACCGCCTATGTCACGGGCATGCCCGTAGACACCGACACGGTGCCGGCGAGCTACCGGACGCCGAACTCGCAGATCATCATGGCCGAAGTGCATCATCCGCACTTGCCGAAGATCGGCTACCGCATCACCGAGACGATCGACTTCGACGAGAAGATGTTCTTCACGCCGCGCCTGTCGTCTTACGTCCAGCTCTGCGACAACAGCGGCAACAATTGCGTGCAGTAGGCCCGGTACAGACGCCGGCCCGAAGCCGGATTGAATTCAAGGCGGCCCGCATGACGGGCCGCCTTTTTATCGGGCGGCCGCCGGCACCGCTTTCGCCTCTACCCCTTCGGCCAGATCGGCCACCTGCGGCGCCTGCTCCGGCCGCTCGCCCAGCGGATCCGCCCTGCGGTCGTTGAGCCCGGCCAGGTGCGGCGCATTGTTCGTCATCGCGCGCACGCAGTCTGCGGTCTCGCTGCCGAGCCTGATGCTCGTCTCCCGCTCCGTCCCGTCCGCCCTGTAGCTGTATGTGAGCTGCGGGCTGGAGAATAGCGGCACCAGCGTCTTCGTGGCGCAGGATCCGGCCATGATCGTGCCGACGCCGTCGCGGCTGCGGAATCCGTAAGCGAACGGCAGGCCGCCGTCGCGGGCACCGAGGCAGGGCCGCCGCCGCGCATGCTGGCAGCCGAGCACGTGCCCCATTTCATGGGCGAATGTCAGCGTGTCGGCGTTTGTGCCGATCATCATGTAAGCGTTCTTCAGCGTTTCCGCCCGCGATCCGCCGGGCCGGAACAGGCCGCCGTAATGCACGCTCGAGCCGTTCCCGCCGTAGCTCACCAGGAGCAGCCTGATGTCGGCGCCGGTCCGGTCGCGCAGCCGCTCCAGCGCCTCGCCGCCGTCCGTGCCGCGGATGAACCGCGTACGGTCTGCCGCGAACGTCGACTGCCTGAAACCGGCCGTCTCGTCGACGGCGAGGATATTGAGACGCACGCGGGCGCCGCTTGCTTCCATGATCGCGTTGATCCGGTCCTGCTGGACCACCATGTGAGCCCGGACCCGGTTGCGCTCGCCGCCGAAATCCTCAAGCGCCTCGCGCGTATAGCCGACCGCGACATCGATCTCGACCGGTTCCTGCGCCACGCCTCGCCCGGGCAGCGCCGCGCCGATCAGCGCCAGCACGCATGCCAGTCGGCGGCCACATCCGCCCAAGCGCGGGAATAGAACGGGCCGCGCGGATGCGCGGCTGAAGACCGGTCCAATCACCTGTTCCCCCGAGGCTGTTGTTTCTGCCCCTGTTTGAACAGGAATCTACCATAATTCAGCCGCAATCGGACAACGGTTTGCCGCGCCCGCGATCACGTTTGGTTTCACCTGTATCCGGTCAGCCGGACACGTCAGTCCAGCGTCCCGTCTCGAACGAGCGGGCCATGGCATGGACGGTGCGCTCGATCTCCAGCCCCCGGTCGAAATCGATCACGGCGGCATCCTCGCCGGCGATCCGCCCGAGAAGCTGCCGGCATTCGATGATCTTCAGGTCGTTGAAGCCGAGTTGGTGGCCCGGCGCCGGGACGAACCGGTCGTATGGCGGATGCACCGGCGCCGTCAGGATCGTCCGGAACCCGCGCTCGCTTTCCCGCCCGTCCGCGGTGAAGAGCTGAAGCTCGTTCATCCGCTCCTGGTCGAACAGGATCGACCCGCCGGCGCCGAAGATCTGTATGGCAATGCGGCTCTTGCGCCCCCATGCCGTGCGGCTGACGTTGAGGGTGCCCGAAACGCCGTTAGCAAGCCGGATCAGCGCCGCGGCGACATCGTGAGTCTGGACCTCCCGGCGCTTGCCTGTCGCGCCGTCGGGCCTGTCCGGATAGGGCTTGATCATTTCCACCATCACCTGGCGGACCTCGCCGAACAGGTGGCTGACGATCGACAGCGGATGGACGGCGAAATCGTCGATCACGCCGTAGCCGGAGACCTTCTCGTTGCGCCAGTGAAACGGCGCGTCCGGATCGGC
>DATHRP010000497.1:0-7215 GCA_035465195.1 Afifellaceae bacterium
GGCCGAGTTCATGGAGACGCAGTACATTACGACGATCTGGTAGCAGTGCGGTTCGCGAGCCCCAGTTCCGTGGCTCGCACCGTTCATCCATAACAATCGTTGCGTAGATAAACTTCGCGTTGTGTGTGTCTATTTTCCCACACTGTTTCCAATTTATTAACGATTTGGAGGAACCGGCACATTTCCGCCGCATTTGACGTAAAGTTCGCTCCTGCGGGGTGATAAATTTGATTCCTCACGGAGGGGCGTAAAATGTTGCGGGCACGTCATTTTACCGTAATAGCCCTGTTCGCTCTGTCGGCGCTGGCCGGCGGGTGTTCTACTACCACGATGCAGGGCGGAACGGCCTCGACGATCGGTACCACGACGGTGCGGTCGCCGGACAATTGGGTGCAGAAGCGCGAAGAAGCCAAGCTGCAGAAGATGATCGAGAAGCATGCCAGGGAAAACGGCGTGCCGGTACAGCTTGCCCATGCGGTCATCACCATCGAAAGCCGTTACAATCCGCGCGCCCGCGGGCAGGCTGGCGAAGTCGGCCTGATGCAGATCAAGCCGGCGACGGCGCGCGGCATCGGCTATCGCGGCTCGATCAAGGCGCTCTACGATCCCGATACCAACCTGAAATGGGGCATGAAGTATCTCGGCGAGGCGCACCGCCGCGGTGGCGGCTCGATCTGCGGCACCGTGCTGAAATACAATGCCGGCCATTATGCGAAACGGATGAACAAGCGCTCGGCCGCCTATTGCGGCAAGGTAAAAAGGATCATCCGCAAGGCCTGACGGTCGGCGGTTCCGACAAATTGAGTCAAAAACCACTGTCTGGGGTTACCGAATCGTAACCAGTGTCTGCGTTCGATGGATTAGGCATTTGCTAACCATCGTGATGAACGACAATGGCCTGGGATGAGAATCGGGAACACAGCAGCCTTTTGGGCCAGCGGATCAGGGATCGCTGGATCGACCTCGATACGGAAGACATCCGGTATATCGACGGTCGCCGCGACAGATTGGTCGAACGGCTGATCGACCGCTACCGCATGACGCACGAACAGGCGCGGGCGCAGGTCGCCAAGTGGGAAAACGACCTGGACACGCCCGTGCATCGCGGCATCCGCTGACCTGATATGCGATCCGCCTGACCACGGCGCCGCCGCGCCGCCCGGTCAACCTATGCGCTTTCAATCCGCGCGGTTTTGCCTATCATCGCCTGACTGAGGCTGCGAGGTTGGAGCCGGTCAGCCGCGCGTATTGTTTTGTGTGGAGTTGGCGTATGGGCGTTCGGCATTCTGCCCGGAGCATTGCGGGGGCGGGTCTCGTCCTCGCTTCCCTTCTGGTATCAATTCCGGTGACGGCCGCGGAGTGCGGCAACGGCCCGGCGGGGTTCCCGGCGTGGCTGAAGGACTTCAAGGTCGAAGCCGAGCGGGCCGGCATCCGGCGCAAGGTGGTGAACGGCGCCCTGAACGGTATGTCCTACCATTCCAGGGTCATCAGCCTCGACCGTGGCCAGAAATCCTTCAAGCTGTCGTTCGATCAGTTCTACGCCAGGCGCGTGAACGATGCGATGATTTCCAGGGGCAAGCGGCTGATCAAGCAGAATGCCGGCCTTTTCCGCGCGCTGGAGAAGCGCTACGGCGTGCCGGCGCCGATCCTCGTCGCGATCTGGGGACTGGAGACCGGCTACGGCGCCAATTCCGGTAAGATGAATGTGATCCGCTCGCTGGCGACGCTCGCTTACGACTGCCGCCGTTCCGACTTCTTCACCAACGAGCTGATCAACGCACTCGCCATCGTGCAGCGCGGCGACATGAGCCCGGCGGAAATGCGTGGCGCCTGGGCGGGCGAGATCGGCCAGACCCAGTTCCTGGCCTCGTCCTACATGCGCTTCGCCGTCGACCATGACGGCGACGGACGGCGCGACCTGATCAGCAGCGTCCCCGACGTGCTCGGCTCCACCGCAAATTATCTCATGGCCTACGGATGGCAGCGCGGCGGCTCCTGGGAGCCCGGCACCAACAATTACGAGGTGCTGCGCCAATGGAACCGGGCGAGCGTCTACGTCCAGACGATCTCAGTCATGGCGGACAAGCTGAGCCGCTAGGTCGCGCCTCGCGCGCTATGGCAGGATGATCGAAGACCCCGAGGTCGCGCCGCTTTCCAGTTCCCTGTGCGCCCGCACGATATCATCCAGCGCGTAGGTCTGGTTGATGTTGACCTTGAGCACGCCTTCGGCGACGAGGCGGAACACCTCGGCGGCGGACGCCATCAGGTCTTCGCGGCTGGCGATGTAGGTCGCCAGCGTCGGGCGGCAGAAATAGAGCGAGCCCTTCTTCTGCAGCAGGCTGGGGGCGACCGGCGGGGCCTCGCCGGTGGTGGCGCCGAACGACATGAAATAGCCGCGCGGCGCGAGCGCGTCGATTGAGGCCTCGAAGGTCGCCTTGCCCACGGAATCGAACACCACCGATACGCCCCTGCCATCTGTCAGTGCGCGGGCCTTGCCGGCGATATCGTCGCTGGTCCGGTCGATGGCGTCGGCATAGCCGTTTTCCAGGATCCTGCGGCAATTCTCCGGTCCAGAGGTGACGCCGATCATGCGGGCTCCGAGGTGTCTGCCCCACTGACCCGCGAGCAGGCCGACACCGCCGGACGCGGCGTAGAACAGCACGTCCTCGCCGACCTTCACCGGATAGGCGCGGTTCATGAGATATTCGACCGTCATGCCCTTCATCAAGACGGCGGCGGCCGTCCTGTCGTCGATGCCGTCCGGCACCGGCACTAGCCGGTCGGCCGGGTAGACGCGGTGGGCGGCGTAGCTGCCCGGGGCGCCGGTGGCATAGGCCACCCGGTCGCCGGCTTTGACGGCGGTCACGCCGTCGCCGACTTCCAGCACGCGACCGGCGGCCTCCAGGCCGAGGCCGCTCGGAAGGTCCAGCGGGTAATGGCCGGAGCGCTGGTAAACGTCCATGAAGTTGAGGCCGATGGCCGTCTGTTCGACCAGGGCCTCGCCTGGCCCGGGGCCGGCGATCTCGATCTCGGTGACGGACAGGACCTCGGCCGGACCCTGTTCGTTAATGATGACGGCTCTTGTCTTCACTGGAATTCGCCTCCGGTCGGTTTCCAGATCTATCGGCCCGGCGCCGGCCGTTCGTCAAGCCAGCCCTTCACCGCATTGTTGAAGGCGTCCGGCCGTTCCAGGTTGGACAGGTGGGCCGCCTTCGGGATGGCGAAGAAATCCGCCGCCGGCGTCTGCGCTGCCATCTCTTCCATGACGGCGCGCGGCGCCGCCGGGTCGTTCTCCCCGACCACATAGAGCGTCGGGACGGTGATGCTGCCGAGGCGCGGAAGATAGTCGAGGCCCATCAGCGCGGCGGCGCATCCGGCGTAGCCCTCCACCGACGTTCGGCGGATCATGTCGCCGGTCGCGTTCAACACGGCCCCCGACGCCTTCCTGGCGCGGAACGATCCGGTAAACCAGCGCTCCAGGGTCGGTTCGACCAGGGCGTCCATGCCTTCTTCGCGGGCGCGCGTAATGTTGGCCGGCCACATCTGCCGGTAGGCTTCCGGCGCATCGGCGCGCGCGTCGCAGCAGATCAGGCGCCGGATGCGGTCCGGGTGATCGAGGGCGAGGCCGAGGCCGGTCATGCCGCCGAGCGACAGGCCCATGAAGTCGGCCCGTTTGATGTCGTACCTGTCCATGATCGCGATCACGTCGTCGACGAGGGTGGCCAGGCTGTAAGGTGCCGGCGGCGCCGTGCTCGCTCCGTGGCCGCGCGTGTCGTAGCGCAGCACCCGGTACGCGCGGGTCAGCACGCCGATCTGCGGCGACCACATGGAATGGTCGGTCGCCAGCGAATTGGACAGGATCAGCCAGGGATTGCCGGAATTGCCGTCGATACGGCAGGTGAGCAGGATCTTGCCCGTGTCGACGATCTCCACGGGCATCTATTGCGCCGCCGTTGCCGGCGCCTTGATGGCGTCGTTGATGGCCGGCAACACCTTCTCCGCCATCAGCACCATCGAACGGCGGCCCAGTTCGATATCCGCCCAGTCGTGGCCGGCATAGACCAGGTTGCCGAAATCGCCGACCTCCTCGCGGAAGGCGAGGAGCTTTTCGGTCACGCTCTCCGGCGTGCCGTAGGTGATCAGCCTGTCGCAGACGTAATCCAGCGTCACCGCGTCGTCGGCCATCGACTGGTCTTCCTTGAACAAAGCGAGGCGGCCGCCGAACTTCATCTTGGTGAGAATCGAGCGGTAGTAGGAGACGTAGGGTCCGTTCGGGTCGGTGGCGTAGCGCTTCGCGGTCGCCTCGTCGTCGGCCACGAAGATGCTCTTGGCGACGCGCCAGTTGGCTGGGTCGGCCTTGCGGCCGCCCTGTTCGCAGCCCTCGGCATATTTGGGCCAGTGGCTGGCCACCCATTTCGGCAACAGGAAGTTGGCCGAGATCGGCTCCCAGCCGCGCGCCGCCATCGCCGTCACGCCCTTGGAGTAGGGGGCGACCGCGGTGCCGACGATCGGCGGGTGCGGATCCTGGTAGGGCCTGATGATGATGCCCTGGCCGATCTCCGGCATCATCGTTTCGCGCGTCGTGATCTGCCAGTAGTCGCCGTTCAGGTCGTAGGGCGCGTTGCCTTTCCAGATGTCGAGGATCATGTTGATGCACTCGACGAACATGGCGTTGCGGTCGGCCTTGAGGTTGCCGAAAACCTCGGCGTCGGACAGCAGCCCGCCGGGGCTGATGCCGAAGATCAGCCGGCCCTCGAGCATGTGGTCGAGCATGGCGATCTGGGCGGCGACCGCGGCCGGATGCGAGTTGGGCAGGTTCACCGTGCCAGTGCCGAGGCGGATGTTCCTGGTGGCGTAGGCGAGGCTTGCGACGAAGGCCACCGTGGAGGTGATGTTTTCCGCCAGGTCGGTCGTGTGCTCGCCGCAATAGCCCTCCACGTATCCCAGATCGTCGGCCAGAAGGAACGCTTCCCGGTCCTCGCGCAGGCACTGGTGCAGCGGCTTGTCGAGCGGATGGATCGGCATTGTGAAGAAGGACACGTCCATGGTGTTTTCCTGGCGCCCGGGTTGCTCTTCGATGCGGCGGGATCATAGGTGCGCCGGCTGCCGGATCGAAATGATATTGGCTGATCGAGGTATTCAGCTTTTATGATGCGGTTTCGGTCGTGGTGTTCAGATGTTCTGATGGCCTGCATCACGCAATATAATTTGTTCCCGCTTTGGACGGCCCATACGCTCGCCCGGAAGATCGGAGTGCCGGACAACGATGCCGCGAACCAGTGCATTGCATTTCACGCAGGAGCCGGATGGGGTGCCTGAACAAGCGATCGATCTTGCCGAACTGCGCAGCGCGCTCGGCTGTTTCGCCACCGGCGTGGCCGTCGTCACGACGATCGGCGACGGTGGCGCGCCTGTCGGCCTGACGATTAATTCGTTCAATTCGGTCTCACTCGATCCGCCGCTGGTGCTGTGGAGCCTCGCCAATTCGGCGCCGAGCATCGGCGCCTTCCGGTCGCACGGCGATTTTGCGATCAACGTCCTGGCGGCCGACCAGGTCGCGGTCTGCAAGCAGTTCGCCCGGCCGGCGCTGAACAAGTTTTCCGGCGTCGAATACAAGGCCGGCTATAATGGCGTGCCGTTGATCGAGGGATCGGCGGCGCAGTTCGAGTGCCGCGCCTGGGCGAGATATCCGGGCGGGGATCACGAGATCCATCTCGGCGAGGTGGTCGGCATCCGCACGTCGGAGCGGCCGCTGCTGGTTTTTCATCGCGGCCGGTTCACCGGTCTGCCGGATATCGAACTTTGACGGGGGCTGCGGGAGGCGAATGATCGAGGAAGACAGTCTTCACGCCGTGGCGGTAGGCGATGCTTAACGTCGCGGTAGCCGGTTTCGGCTGGTGGGGCCAGCATATGGCCAGCCGGCTAAAGGGACATCCGGGTATCGACCTCCGGTACATCGTCGAGCCGGCGGACGATCGTCGTGCGCTCGTCGAAGAGCGTGGGCTGCGCGCGGTCGCCGAATTCGAGGCGGCGCTCGGCGATCCCGAAATCGAGGCGATCATCCTGACGACACCGAATACCCTGCACGAAGAGCAGGTCGTGGCGGCCGCCGCCGCTGGCAAGCACGTGTTCTGCGAGAAGCCGCTCGGCCTGACCGGCCAGAGCGCGCGCAATTCCGTCGCCGCCTGCCAGAAGGCCGGCGTGGTGCTCGGCATCGGCCACGAGCGGCGCTTCGAGCCGGCGCTGCAGCGGGTGAGGGCGCTTGTCGAGGACGGCTCGCTCGGCACCATCATGCATGCGGAGGCGGCGTTCAGCCACGACAAGCTCGCGGGCGTGCCGGCAGGCGACTGGCGCACGTCCAAGGCGGTCGCGCCGGCTGCCGGCATGACAGGTATGGGCATCCATCTGAGCGACTATTTCATCGCCCTGTTCGGCCGGGTGAAGTCCGTGCAGGCGCTGACCGCCGACCGCATCCTCGGCTGGGAGACCGGTGACGTCGTCACCGTCCAGCTCGGCTTCGAGGCCGGCATGACGGCAACCTTCAGCGCGATACTGAAGACACCGCATTTCATCCGCTGCCACGTCTTCGGGTCGGATCGCTGGGTGGAGGTGCGCAACGACACCCATCCCGACACGCCGGGCGGCATCGCCGAACTGGTGCTGGCGAAGACAGGCGAGCCGCACCAGGTGGAACGCTACGAATGGACGGACACGGTGGTCGCCAACCTGGAGGCTTTCGCGGCGGCGATCGCCGGCGAGGCCGACTACCCCTATACGGCCGAGCAGATGGTGCATAATATCGAAATACTGGAAGCTGTCGCGCGGTCGGCGGAGGAGGGCGAGACGATCCACCTCGGCGGCGCCTGAACCGCCCGGGCATTCAAAAGCAGCGACAACAGGGAGCGAATGAACTCGGCGCGCCGGCGCAAGAACAACGAACCAGCGGCGCGGCAGGGCGCCGGCCCGGAACAAGGGCCGGCAAATATCCAGACAGGGAGGATATGATGCGAAACTGGAAATTGGGCGCGGCCATCGCCGTAGTCGCCGGGCTGGCCGCGGGGCCGGCCATGTCGGAGGAGATCACGCTCAGGATAGGCTCCGGCCATCCGCCGGGCGTCGTCTATGCCGGGCTGATGCAGAACTACTTCCAGCCGGAACTGAAGAAGCGCGTCGAGGAGCGCACCGACCACACGATCAATTTCGTGGAAGGTTACA
>DATHRP010000498.1:0-4878 GCA_035465195.1 Afifellaceae bacterium
GTCGACGTTCGCAGTGCTGGCCACCGTCGCGGCGGGCCTCGGCTTCTATGCGCTTTCGAGGGCAATTTTCCGGATGGTGGAGCGGCGGCGGCGGCGCCGGCCGGCAAAGCCGGAGGACGCAGCCACGCTGCTTTCGGCTGAAGCCGATCTCGACGTCTACCGCCTGCGCGGATTCACCGGCATCTATGCCCGTTCCCTGAAAGGACTGACCGGCAACCTTGCCGGCAACATCGTCACGGTTGCCGTCATCTTCGGCGTCGTCATGTCCGTCTTCGTGGGCTTCGCCCGGAATCCGACCGGCCTGGAGTTCTTTGTCGATGAAGAGCCCGACCAGACGGCCGTTCTCGTATCAGCCCGCGGCAACCTGTCGTCCGACCAGGCGCGGGAACTTGTCGGCCAGGTGGAGCACGAGATCCTGAATGTTTCCGGCATCCAGAATGTGGTCACCATTTCCTATCCGAACGGCGGCGGCAGCAGCGGACAGGTGATCGGCACCGTTCAGGACAAGCCGGATGATCTGATCGGCGAGATGAACGTCGAGCTGCTGCCCTATGCACAGCGGCGCACATGGACGGCAATCGAGGAGGAGATCCGAGAGAAGACGGCCCACATCGCCGGAATCCGGGTCGAACCGCGAAAGATCGAGGGCGGCCCGCCGCAAGGCAAGGACGTGTCCCTGCGCGTGCTCGGCAGCGACTACGACGCCGTGCTGGAGACGGCTGGCAGGGTCCGCGCGAAGATCAACACCATGGAGGGCCTGATCGACCATGAGGATTCGCGCCCCCTGCCCGGCATCGAATGGGAGTTCATCGTCGATCGTGAGGAAGCCGGGCGTTACAATGCCGGCATCGGCTCGGTCGGCAACATGATCCAGCTCGTCACCAACGGTATCCTGCTCGACAAGTACCGGGAAAACGACGACGACGACGAGGTCGAGATCCGCGTCCGGCTGCCCCTGGCGCAGCGCACGCTCGACAGCTTCATGCAGCTCAAGCTGCGCACCGAAAACGGGCAAGTGCCGATCTCCAATTTCGTCACCCTGAAGCCCAAGCCCCGGGTGGGCGAGATCACCCGTGTCGACGGTCTCTATTCGATGGACGTCAAGGCCAGCGCCGACGTGGCGAACGGCTTCGACAAAGCCGGACGGGTGAAGGTCGTCGAGGACTGGCTCAAGACGCAGACATGGCCGAAGGGCGTCCGCGTAGGCTTCAGCGGCAACGACGACGACCAGAAGGAAACCGAGGCATTCCTGCCTAAAGCCGCGGCGGCTGCGCTGTTCATCATGTTCATCATCCTGGTGACGCAGTTCAACTCGTTCTACCAGGCGATCATCACGCTGATGACGGTTGTCCTGGCGGTTGCCGGCGTTCTGATAGGCATGACCGTGACTGGCCAGAAATTCTCCATGATCATGACCGGCACCGGCGTCGTGGCGCTGGCGGGCATCGTGGTGAACAACGCCATCGTGTTGATCGACACGTTCAACCGAATGCGATCGGACGGGGTGGAAACGCTCGAGGCTACGCTGAAGACCGCGGCGCAACGCCTGCGCCCGATCCTGCTGACGACGATCACGACCATCGCCGGCCTGATCCCGATGGCAACGCAGACCAACCTGGACTTCTTCAACCAGGCAATCACGGTCGGTGCCATCACGTCGGTATGGTGGACCCAGCTGTCCACCGCTATCATATTCGGACTGGCGTTCTCGACCATCCTGACGCTGGTGCTGATCCCGGTCCTGCTGGTCATGCCCAGCAATATCGGGCGGATGATCAGGCGTACTCCGACCGTCAGCGCGAAGGCGGAACGTCTGAAGAAGGCGCTGCGGCGCAAGCGCAGGGCGGCCAACGACGATTACGAGGGCGGCACCAGTTATCCGGGCATGCCGGAAGCGGCCGAATAGAGCGGCTCAGCCGCTCTACCCGTCCTTGTCGCCATCACCATCACTGCTCGGGGCCGGCTTTTCGTCGGCGCCCGCCGCCACGTGCTGACGCCAGGTGCGCCAGGCGAACGGAATATGCGCGACATAGAACGCCGTGCCGATGGCCAGAACCGGGAATGTGTAGCTGGCCAGCAGCCCGGCGACGATCACGACGACGACGAATAGCGGCATGACCGATTCGCCGGGGATCCGTGCGCCCGCCCGCTTGCCGGAATAGGTCGGCAGGCGGCTGACCATCAGCAGCCCGATCAGGATCGTATAGGCGGCGACGGCGAGCGGAAGATCGGCGATGATCGGGAGGCCGCTCTTGGCGAGCGACAGCGGAAACAGAACCGTGAGCGCGCCGGCCGGCGACGGCACGCCGACGAAATAATCCTTCTGCCAGTCCGGCTGCGGCTCACCCTCGAGCGCGGCGTTGAAGCGTGCGAGACGCAAGGCCGCGCAGATCGCGTAGACCAGGCAGGCGATCCAGCCGATCGAACGGGCTCCGTCCTGCAGCGCCCAGACATAGATCAGCAAGGCCGGGGCAACGCCGAAATTCACGAAGTCGGCCAGCGAATCCAGCTGCGCACCGAAATTCGAGGTCGATTTGAGCAAACGCGCGACGCGGCCGTCGATGCCGTCGAGGATCGCCGCCACCAGGATCGCCCAGACTGCGAGTTCGTAGCGACCTTCCATGGCGAGCCGGATCGAGGTCAGGCCGGCGCACAGGGCAAGCGAAGTCACCAGATTCGGCACCATCACCCGGAACGGGACAGTCGGCCGGCGGCGACCGCCGCTACGCTTGCTGCCGGGATCGACCGGCGGGAAAAGGCCTGTCATAGCGCCAGTCTAGCGATTCTCGTGGCGATCGGCGAGAGGCTCGTCCGCCAGGCGGGCAATCACGGTCTCTCCCGCCACGGCACGCTGTCCGGCGATGACTTCCACCGTCGCACCGTCCGGCAGATAGACGTCGAGGCGAGAGCCGAACCGGATCATTCCGAACCGCTCTCCGGCCTTCAGAACCTGCTTTTCCTGGTACCAGCAGAGAATCCGGCGAGCCACCAGGCCGGCGATCTGGACGACCGCGACGGTCTCGCCGTTGTCGCGCTCGATCAGCATGCCGTTGCGCTCGTTGTATTCGCTGGCCTTGTCGAGGTCCGCGTTGAAGAACTTGCCAGGCTTGTATGCAATCCGAGTAATGGTGCCCGATACCGGCGCCCGGTTCACGTGGCAGTCGAAGACGTTCATGAACACCGAAACCCGTGTCCTGCGGGCGGGACCGAGGCCGAGCTCCGGCGGCGGCGAAACGGTGACGACCGGCTCCACGCGTCCGTCGGCAGGGCTGATCACCAGTCCTTCCCCGGTCGGCGTGACCCGATCGGGGTCGCGGAAGAAGACGACCATCCAGCCGGCGAGGATGGCGAGCAGCCAGAACAGCGGCTGCCACAGCAGGCCGAGCAGCACGGCGAGCATGGCCGTCGTGCCGATGAACGGATACCCGGCCTTGTTGACAGGCGGAATGGCGGACTGGACGGATTGCACGATCGACATGGATTGACTTCCTACCGGGATTGGCGCTCGTTGGCTACGGTTTGTCAGGACACACCGGAAAAGCCGCGGCGGGCGAGCGGATAATCAGGATCGCCGCCATCTTCCGGAAAGAATTCCTTCGCTTCCTCGCGCGTGCGACGCAGGCGTTCGGCCGCCTCGTCGGCCTCGCGCTGACGCGCCCACATATCGGCATAGAGGCCGCCCTGCTCAAGCAGTTCGGCATGGTTGCCGCGTTCTGCGATCACGCCGTCCTGCAGCACGATGATCTGGTCCGCGTCGACCACCGTCGACAGGCGGTGGGCGATCATCAAGGTCGTGCGGTCGCGCGAGACCTGGTCGAGCGCCGACTGGATCTCCTGCTCGGTCGCCGTATCGAGCGCCGATGTCGCTTCGTCGAGGATCAGGATCGGCGGGCCTTTCAGGATCGTGCGGGCTATCGCCACACGCTGCTTTTCGCCGCCGGAGAGTTTCAGGCCGCGCTCGCCGACCGGCGTGTCGTAGCCTTCCGGCAGACCCTCGATGAAGCGCGCGACCTGCGCCATGCGGGCCGCCTCGCGAACCTCCGCATCGTCTGCCGCCCAGCGGCCATAGCGGATATTGTAGCCGATCGTGTCGTTGAACAGCACGGTGTCCTGCGGGACCATGCCGATTGCCGACCGCAGCGAATCCTGGCGGACCTCGCGCAGGTCCTGGCCGTCGATCTCGATCGCGCCGGCGGAAACATCGTAGAAGCGGAACAGCAGGCGCGACAGGGTGGACTTGCCGGCGCCCGAGGGTCCGACGATCGCGACCTTCGCGCCCGCCGGCACCTCGAAGCTGACGCCCTTGAGGATCGGCCGTTCCGGATCGTATTGGAAATGCACGTCGTTGAAGCGGATCGCGCCCTCGTCGACCTTCAGCGGCGGGGCGTCCGGCTTGTCGACGACCTCCGGCGCGACGTGGAGCAGGTCGAACATGGTTTCGATGTCCGCCAGGCCCTGCTTGATCTCGCGGTAGACGAAGCCGATGAAATTGAGCGGTATCGAAAGCTGCATCAGCAATGCGTTGATCAGCACGAAATCGCCGACGGTCTGCTGGCCGGCGATCACGGCGCGGGCCGAAAGCACCATGCAGGCGCACATGCCGACCGAGAAGATCGCAGTCTGGCCGAGGTTGAGCCAGGCCAGCGACGTCCAGGTCTTGGTCGCGGCCTGTTCGTAGCGCGCCATTGAGCGGTCGAACCGCTCCGCCTCCATCCGCTCGTTGCCGAAATATTTGACCGTTTCGAAATTGAGCAGGGAATCGACCGCCTTGGAGTTGGCGTCGGTGTCGCTTTCGTTCATCTGCCGGCGGATGCTGATCCGCCAGTCGCTGGCGCGCACCGTGAACCAGATATAGGCCCAGATGGTCGCCGCGATGAT
>DATHRP010000499.1:0-6646 GCA_035465195.1 Afifellaceae bacterium
CCGATTCCAGCTTTTGGCCGATCCTCTCCTCGACCCAGTCTGCCGCATCGGCCCGATCGATTGCCGGTGGATCGAGGCGGGCGAGGCCGATTGCGGACTCGGCGCGAGCGAGCCGCTCCGTCTGGTCGGGCCAGATATAGGCAATAAGCCGCTCGCGCTGCCCGGCGTCGGCAACGTCCAGAGGATGCCGGTCGCAGCCGCGCCGGGCGACGATGCCGGGCTGCGGTCCATCGGGCACCCGGCCGGACCAGGCGGGCGCAAGTGTGACCGTGGAACCCGACTGACCGAGGACCCTGTCACCGAGGCGATAGGCATATCGATCCGGGATCAGGTTCAGTCCGGCACTCGCCCCGACCTCCAGCAGACTGAGCGGCAGGCCGGTCTCCTTCGACACGACCATCAGACCCGGAAACAGGATACCCGACCGGCCGACCTCATTGGTCTGCGGCGGGTGGTCGAGCCATTCGGCGATCTCGCGGTCGGCGTCGGCCAGTGCAGCCAGAGCGGCCTCGGCGAGCGTGTCAGAATCGGGAAGCGGGTTGGGCGGATAGATCCCGGCCAGGTCCGGCAATCGCCCCCGCCGCACAAGGCCATGCAGCGCACCGGCCAGGCGAAGAGGCACCGAGTCGCCGTACGCGTCGGCGCGCCCCGGCCAGTCCATCACCTTGCGGCCGGAAATCGTGTCGCGGTCGATCCGTTGTCCGATACCCGACATCAGCCTGGCGGTGAAAGGCGAGCCGAGCTTCGTGCACCAGCCCGCCTGGTCCGCGAAAGCCTGGCGTATAAGATCGTCGCTCATCGGCGGGGAGCATAGTGGGACCACCGTCGGCTGGAAATGGCAGCGTTCCCCGAAATTTGACGGTACCGGCCGATTGACGCCAGATCGGAGGCCGAACTAGGCTCGAGCGGGTTCGGAGGCGGGAAACATGCTGTTGCGCGTATTGACCGGGTTTGCGGCGATGATGATCACGACGCCGCTTGCCCTGAGCCAGACCGGCCCCGATCCCGAAGTCTTTCCGTTTGCCACCTTCGACAAGGCGAGCGAACCGTTCCTGTCTGACCCACATGACCTGATCATCGGGCCGGACGGCCGGCTCTACGTGGCCGACAAGTTCGCCAACCGGATCGCCATTCTCGACCGCGAGACGCTGGAGCTTGTCGGCAGTTTCGGAGAGGGTGAGCTTTCGAACCCGCATGATGTGGACTTCGACGGCGCCGGCCGGGCGATCGTCGCCGATACCGGGAACAGCCGCGTGGCGATCTACGACCTGTCGTCGGGAAGAGCCCAATTTGCCGGCGAGATCATCGGTATCGCCCGCACCGAAGGCGCGGTGGCCCATCCGAACGGGCGGATCTATGCGACGGCATCCGGCTTCGGATCGATCACCGCGTTCGAGAACGGCGAGGCGGTCGCTACCGCCGGCGGTCTGTCCGGCGCCCATGACGTCCAGGTGGATTCGTCGGGCAACCTCTGGGTCGCCGACGCATTCAACCGCCGCGTCGTCCAGTTCTCGCCGGAACTCGAATTGCTCGCCGTTTTCGACGGACCGCAATATGGCTGGAGCGGGCCGCGCTACCTCGATATCGACGCGCTCGGCCGTCTTGTCGTCGCCGACCAGGATGCCCACCGCATCCTGCTGATCGACAAGGACGGCACGCTGGCCGGCGTGCTGGGAACCGGTATACCCGGCGAGGGGCCAAACCGGTTCGACGACCCGGAAGGCGTGGAGATCGCAGAATCGACCTACTATTTCGCCGATTCCGACAATAACCGCATCGTTCGCTACCGTATCGTCATGAACTGAACGGATTCCGGAAAAACGGAAGCCGGCGCAGACGGAGGAGAACTGCGCCGGCTTGCGCCGATCCGCCGGGTGGATGCCCTATTCGATCTCGTTTGCGGAGGTCGAGACCCAGCGGTTGATCGGCGACAGGTCCAGTGCGACCGCGCGGCGATCATTGTCGATCAGCGTGTTCGAGCCGAGCAGGATGTCGAAACTGATCAAGTCAGCGAATCTACAGGTCCACCCGGTCCTGCCGATACGCCATCGGTTGACCTGCCCCCTCTCGGGCATGACATTACTTCAAGATCCGACAGAGCGCTGTGCCAAAATTGCCACTACTGGAAGGTAAAAGTTTGGCCATGGGCTGCTGGTCCGGTCCCTTGCCTCGGACACGCTCATTCCGCGGCAGAGGCTGAAAGCGTTCTATCAGCTGGCGGCGCGGGTCCGGCTCGCGACGACAACGAATACGAAGATGAGCATAGACAGCACAGTCAGCACCGAGCCGAGCTTCGCCAGCGCCTCGCCCTCTTCCCGGATCGCCATCACGATGCCCGGTACGATGATCACCAGGCCGGCGGTCGCAATCGCGCAATGGACCTTGGCGATCACCTTTTCGCCTGCCGCCGGCACCAGTTGAGAGTAGAAGCCGAACAGGGCCATGGTGACCCAGCCGATCAGGTTGAGACGGGCGTGGGCCGGCGCCAGGCTGTGATCCGTCGTGGCCGACATGTGGATGCCCCAGAGCATGCCGATCGTCACCGCGACGGCTGCCGTCAGCAGAAACCAGAATGAAACGCCGCGCCTTGTCGAAACCCCATTTTGTGATTCTTGCCCCGGATCAAGCGGTTGAACGGGAAGCGCCGAGTACCCCTGAATTCAGGAAACCTTGCCAACATCCACAACGGGATATCTGCCGAAAATCACCGTCCTGACCGGCTTGGCCGGGCCGACTGGACCGTCCCGGTCAGGCCGCCAGGTCGCGGCGGACCGTTTCGCGCAATTCGTCGATCAGTGTCAGCGTCTCGCCGTCTTCCAGGTGCCAGAATGTCCAGCCGTTGCAGGCTTCCTGCCCCTGAACCCTGGCGCCGACCCTGTGGATCGAGCCTTCCAGGGTCTGGCCGTCGTGGTCGCAGGCAAGCGAACCGTCTGCGCGTACTGTCGCCCGGAAACGCCGCCTGGCGTCGGTGAGCGTCTGGCCGGCGGCAATCAGCCCGGCCTCTATCAGGTTGCCGAACGGAATACGCGGCGCCGCGCGCTTGCCCTCGATCACCTTCAGCGTCGCCGCCTCGACCGGCCGCACCGCGTCTATGCGTGCATGCGCCGCACGGATATAAGCCTCTTCGCGCTCGATGCCGATGAAACGGCGGCCGAGCTTCTTCGCCACCGCTCCTGTGGTGCCGGTCCCGAAGAACGGGTCCAGCACCACATCGCCGGGTTTGGAGGTCGAGAGCAGAACCCGGTAGAGCAGCGATTCAGGCTTCTGGGTCGGGTGGACCTTGTGACCGTCCCCATCCTTCAGCCGTTCTTCCCCCGTGCAGATCGGCAGCACCCAGTCGGAGCGCATCTGCAGATCGTCGTTGAAAGCCTTCATGGCGTCGTAATTGAACGTGTAGCCCTTGGCGTCGGCGCCCGGCGCGGCCCAGATCAGTGTCTCGTGGGCGTTGGCGAAGCGACGGCCGCGGAAATTGGGCATCGGGTTTGTCTTGCGCCAGACGATGTCATTGAGGATCCAGAAATCTAGATCCTGGAGGATCGACCCGACGCGGAAGATATTGTGATAGGAGCCGATCACCCAGATCGAACCGGTCGGCTTCAGGACCCGGCGGGCGGCCATCAGCCAGGCGCGGGTGAAGGCGTCATAGGCAGAGAAACCGGCGAACTGGTCCCAGTCGTCGTCGACCGCATCGACCTTCGACTGGTCCGGACGTGTCAGGTCTCCGGCAAGCTGCAGATTGTAGGGCGGGTCGGCGAAAATCAGGTCGACCGATGCGGCCGGCAGCCGCTCCATCGCGGAGACACATTCGCCCCGGATAATGGTGTCGAGCGGCAGATCCGCGGGTACGGCTTTCCTGGCATTCTGTTTACGCATGACGATCGGGACTCCGGACAAACCCGCAAAAGACTGACCGTCATGGTTACCGAACAGGGTAAACATCCGGTTTTCAAACACGGTGAATAAAGTGTTAATCCGGTTCTCGAAATTTGCCCGCCGCACTGCTATAGACTGCGGCCCAACCGTCCAGATCCGTATCGCGTACCCATGGTTCAAACGAGAATGAACAATCGCCGCCGTCTTGCCCCCCTGACCGTCTGGCTGGTCCTGACCGGCCTGCTTGCCGCCTGTTCGGCGACGCTCGACCGGTTCGGTGTCGGCGGCGGTTCCGGAACTTCGAGCTCGAGTTCCTCGGAAACACAGACCGCCCAGGCGGGAGCGCAGGACCAGATCAAGCTGAGCGACTATTACGGCTCGGGATACTGTCCGACTATCGAGGTGCGCGACGGCACGCAGGTGATCCGCAAATACGTCAACTACAAGGAACCGACGCCGGACACGGTGGTGTGGCAAGCCGCGATCAGCGAGACGGCACGCCAGTGCAGCGAATCGCCCGACGGGACGATGACCCTGAAGATCGGCGTGTCCGGTCGGGTCCTGGCAGGCCCGAAAGGCGGACCGGCCGACGTCACCGTGCCGATACGGGTTGCCGTCGTGAAGTTCCAGGAATCGGTGCTGACCTCCGAACTCCACAAGGAGGTCGTGACGATCGGACCGCAGCTCTCTACCGTGTTCCGCCGGGTCTACGACGTGACCGTCCCGTCGCCGGGCGACGACCGCGACTACCTGATCTATATCGGCTTTGACGGCGGTCAGGAAAGACAGGGAGGATAACCATGGATATCATCAAGGCCGGCAGCCGCGCGACCCGGCGGGCCAATCCGGACTGGTTCACGGGCACGGTCTGGCAGGATCCGATCGTCGAGACGCCGGAACCGTCGCGGGCGCGCGCCGTCAGCGTACATTTCGATCCCGGTGCGCGCACCAACTGGCACACCCACCCGCTCGGCCAGACGCTCTATATCGTCTCGGGCCTCGGCCGCGTGCAGCTCGAAGGCGGACCGGTGCAGGAGGTGAGACCCGGCGACACGGTATGGATTCCGCCGCACGAGAAGCACTGGCACGGCGCGGCCCCCGAGGTCGCCATGGTGCATATCGCCATCCACGAAGCGCTGGACGGCGAGCATGTCGACTGGATGGAGCCGGTTTCCGACGACGACTATCTCTCCGACCCGCGATAATTCATCGGACGTCTTCCCCCGCATTGCCGGCGGCCTCGGTTGACAGGCTGCGGGCTTGCATGAATGATTGCCTGCGCGGATTCCCGTCACGGTCCGCGACAGTCCAGACGCCGCGCGGGAGAGTGCCGACCGCCCCACGGGCCAAGGCACGCCGAAGGAGCAACCGCCCCGGAAACTCTCAGGCACCCGGACCGCGCACCGGCGAGTGACGATCTGGAAAGCGCGTCCGGCCTTGCCCGGCGGCGCACCGAAGGAGTAACCGGCATCGCCAGGTTCGGCGTCCGCCGGGAATCTCTCAGGTCCTGCGACAGAGGGGGCGCGAACGGCGGTTTGCCGCTTGCGTGCTTGTCTGTGATGCAGGAGCTGACATGGGTAGCGAAACCGACGAACCGGAAACCCTTCTCGACACGCCGCTCACGGCTCTCAACCGCGAACTCGGCGGACGCATCGTGCCGTTTGCGGGTTACGCGATGCCGGTCCAGTTCGATGGCATCATCGCCGAGCATACCTGGACGCGGGAGCATGCCGGTCTGTTCGACGTCTCTCACATGGGCCAGCGCTTACTCGTCGGACCGGACCACGACACCACGGCCGCGGCGCTGGAGGCGCTGACGTCGGGCTCGTTCCGCGATCTACAGCCGGGCGCGATGCGCTACACGGTGCTGCTCAACGACGAAGGCGGGATCATCGACGACCTGATGGTGACGCGGTCCGTCTCCCATGACGACGACGGCAGGCTGATGCTGGTGGTCAACGCATCGCGCAAGGCCGTCGACGACGCGCATATCGAGGCGCGCCTGCCGGACGGCGTGAACCTCGTCACGGTCGAGGACCGGGCGCTGATCGCGCTGCAGGGACCAAAGGCGGCGGACGTGTTCGGCCGGTTCTGCCCGAAGGCCGCCGCCCTCACCTTCATGCAGGCGACGAGCGCGGAATTCACGGGCCCGGGTGGCGAGACCATCGACTGCCACGTCTCCCGCTCCGGCTATACCGGCGAGGACGGCTATGAAATCTCAGTCGCCGCTGGCAATGCCGAGCCGATGGTCAAGGCGCTGCTGGTCGATGACGATGTCAGGCCAGTCGGGCTCGGCGCGCGGGATTCGCTGCGCCTGGAGGCCGGCCTGCCGCTCTACGGCCATGACCTCGACGAAACGACCTCGCCCGTCGAGGCGGCGCTCAACTTCGCGATCGCCAAGGCGCGGCGCGAAAGCGGCGGTTTCCCCGGAGCCGAACGCATTCTCGGCGAACTGAAGGACGGCCCGTCGCGCATCCGTGTCGGGCTGAAGCCCGCCGGCCGCGCCCCGGTGCGCGACGGCGCCGATATCCTGTCCGGCGGCGGCACCATCGGCACGGTGACCTCCGGCGGTTTCGGGCCGAGCGTCGGCGGCCCAGTCGCCATGGGCTATGTCGAAACCAGCTTCCGGGAGCCCGGAACCGAAATCCGGCTTTCCGGCCGGCGCGACCCGGAGCCGGCCACGGTGGCGAAACTGCCTTTCGTGCCGCACCGCTACGTCAGATCGTGAAACAGCACACGCATTCCAAAGAGGGGAACCACCATGAGCGTGAAA
>DATHRP010000500.1:0-7389 GCA_035465195.1 Afifellaceae bacterium
CCACGGCATGTCGGTTCCCGGAGCGATCGAGGCTGCGCAGCGCCGCAACGGCTTTACCGCCGGCGTCTTCCAATGGCTGCGGCGGGCACCCTGGGGCAATCCGGCCTTTGCCGGCATGTTCCTGTCGCTCGTGCTGTTCGGGTTCCTCGGCGGCATTTCCGGTGTCGTCCTCGGCACCGAGCAGATCAACATCATGCTGCACAATACGCTCTACGTGCCGGGCCATTTCCATGCAACGGTCGTCGCCGGAACAACGCTCGCCTTCATGGCCGTCACCTACCTTCTGGTGCCGCTGATCTTCCAGCGCGAAATCGTCTGGCCGGGGCTTGCCAAATGGCAGCCCTACCTGTTCGCCATCGGCGTCGGGGGCATTTCCCTGTTCATGATGGGAGCCGGCACGCTCGGCGTATCGCGCCGGCACTGGGACATCACGTTTTCCGATGCCGTGTTGAGCTTCGACTATCCGCCGGCTGCATTCCTGATGCTCGGCCTCAACGGCATCTTCGCCATCCTGGCTGCCGTCGGCGGCGGGCTATACGTTGTGATAACAGTGGCCAGCGTGCTGTTCGGCAAGAAGGTCGACTCCAGCAACATCGGCACCGCGCTCGGGCCGACGCCGCAGAAACAGATGAGCGACGCGGTATCGACCTATGGCAGCGCCGGCACGTTCAACCTGCCCGGCACCTATGTTCTCGTCTCGGTCTTCTTCACTGCGTTCGTCCTCTACTACTTCGTGAACTGGAAGTATCTCTCCGAGCTTTGGCCGCTCGGCTGACGAGAGCGCGAACATGGAGGAGCTGATCAACCGGGAGGTTCGGCAATGACGGCCGCGACGATGGTTCGAAGCAATACGATCGCCGATGCCGTCATGGTGTTCAAGCCCCGCATCGCCTTCGCCATCATGCTGAGCACAATCGGCGGCCTGGCCGTGGCCCGGGGACCGATGCCGGATCTCTGGCAGGCGACCCTGCTCTCGCTGGCCGTTTTCCTGGCTGCCGGAAGTGCCGGCGCGTTCAACCAGTGGGTGGAGTGCGATCTCGATGCCACGATGAGACGGACGGCAAGTCGTCCTTTCGTCACCGGTCAGTTCAAGGCCGGGCCGGCCTGGCTGAGCGCGATCGTCGGCCTGCTCGCCCTCTCGGTGGCAATGGCCGGGCTGGCGACGAACTGGTGGGCCGCGCTCTACACGTTTCTCGGCGCCTTCACCTACGGCGTCGTCTACACCATGTGGCTGAAACGCCGGTCGTGGACCAACATCATCGTCGGCGGCCTGGCCGGCAGCTTCGCGGTTCTCGCCGGCGCGGCCGCAGTCGACCCGCTGATCGGCATCGAAGCTCTGCTGCTGACCATCGTGCTGTTCCTGTGGACGCCGCCTCACTTCTGGAGCCTGGCGATGGTCGCCAGCGACGACTATGCCAGGGCCGGCGTGCCGATGCTGCCGGTCGTGACCGGCGACAGGGTGTGCGCCTGGGTCATCCTGGCCCACACCCTCGCGCTATCCCTCATCGCAATTCTGCCGGCCTGGTTCGGCATGGGCATGATCTACCTGGCCGGCGCCGCCGCCGGCGGAGCGATCTTCACCTGGACCAGCATCAGACTGGCGATCCGTCCGACGCGAAAAAACGCGCTGAAGAATTTCCTCGCGTCTCTTCTCCAGCTCTGCCTGCTGCTTGCCGCCGCGGTGGTGGATCGCGCCGTCGGGCTTGTCTGATGCGCAGCTGGGTTGCCCTGCTTGCCGCCGGCATGGCGTTCGCCCAGGCCGGAGCGTCAGAACAATCGATGCAGGACCAGGCCCTGACCGTGTCGCAGGCGGCGGTCGGTAACGCGCTGCCCGAACTCGAATTCGTCGATACGGGGGGGCGCGCAGTCAATCTTGCCGACTTCCGCGGACGTCCACTCCTCGTCACGCTTGTCTATACCGGTTGCGCCGATATCTGCCCCGCGCTGATCGAGAGCCTCTATCCGGCCGTCCGCACCGCCCAGGAGGCGTTCGGGGAGGACAGCTTCGCCGTCATCACGATAGGCTTCGACACCCGCCACGATTCCGCCGAACGGATGCGCTCCTTCGCGCGTCAGAATGGCGTCGACCTTCCCAACTGGTTCTTTCTCGCCGGCACGTCTGCCTCGGTGGAACGACTGTCCGATGCCGTCGGGTTCACCATCGTCCCGTCGGCCGGTGGATTCGAGCACATGGCGCAGGTGAGTTTCGTCGATCGCGACGGCCGGATCTATCAGCAGCTCTATGGCGGCGTCTTCTCGACGCCGGCGGTGGTGGAGCCGCTGAAGGATCTCGTTTTCGGCCGCACGCGGTCGATCCTGTCGTTCGCCGGAATCGCCGACCGCGTGAAGCTGTTCTGTACGGTGTTCAATCCCAATACCGGCCGCTATTACTTCAACTATTCGCTGTTCATCGGTCTGGCGATCGGCATCGCCTGCCTGCTCCTGGTCCTGTCGTGGCTGGTGCGTGAGTTCCTCAGATCCCGAGGTCCCGGCCAGGGTGTCGCCTGATGGAGAAATTCCGGTCTGTTCTGCGGCGCCTTCTCGATGCCGCCGAGGCCGTTCTCGGCTGGGCCTTTCCGCCGCAGTGGAACCCGCTGCTCAATCTCGGGGCGCTCGGGTTCTTCCTCTACTGGATCATCACCGCCAGCGGGATCTACATCTACATCTTCTTCGATACCGGCGTCACGCAGGCCTACGGCTCGGTGGAGTACATGACCCGCGAGCAATGGTATCTCGCCGGGGTCATGCGCAGCCTGCACCGCTATGCATCCGACGGCCTGGTCATCGTCATGATGGTCCACCTGACGCGCGAATTCGCGCTGGACCGGTATCGCGGCGTGCGCTGGTTCAGCTGGGTGACGGGCGTGCCCGTCCTGATGATGGTCTTCATCGCCGGGATCAGCGGCTATTGGCTCGTCTGGGACAATCTCGCCCAGTACGTCGCCATCGTCTCGATGGAGTGGCTGGACCGGCTGCCGATATTCGGCGAGCCGGTCGCGCGCAACTTCATGTCTCCGGACGCGCTGGAAAGCCGGTTTTTCACGCTGATGATCTTCATGCACATCGCCGTGCCGCTGATCGCGCTGGGCATCCTCTGGCTTCACCTGCAGCGCGTTTCCCGACCGAGGATCAATCCGCCGCGCGGTCTGGCTGTCGGCAGTTTCGGCGCGTTGCTGGCGCTATCGCTGGTTCATCCGGCGGTCAGCCAGGGTCCCGCCGACCTTGCCCGGGTGCCCGGCCAGGTCGGACTGGACTGGTTCTATCTGCCCCTCTTCCCGCTGCTGGAAAACTGGCCCGGAACCGTGACCTGGAGCGCCGCCGCGTGCCTGCTGGTGATCATGGCGGCGATACCCTGGCTGCCGCCGATGCGCAAACCGGCGGTGGCAACCGTCGACCTGGACAATTGCAACGGCTGCGCCCGCTGTTACAACGACTGCCCCTACAACGCCATTTCGATGGTGGCGAGATCCGACGGCAAGCCTTTCGAGCGCGAACCGATCGTCGACGCCGATTATTGTGTCGCCTGCGGCATCTGCGCCGGGTCGTGCCCGACCTCGACGCCGTTCCGGCGCCTGTCGGACCTTCGGCCCGGCATCGATATGCCGGGTTTGACGATTTCCGACCTGCGCGAGGCAACGCTCGCCGCGTCCGCGGGATTGTCAGGCAATCGACGCATTATTGTTTTCGGCTGTTCCGAAGGCCTGCCGCTTGAGCGGTTCGGATCCAATACGGTGGGAACCGTTCGGCTGAATTGTATCGGCCAACTGCCGCCCGCATTCATCGACTACGTGCTGAGCTGGAACCTGGCCGACGGTGTCGTACTGACAGGGTGCTCTGAAAACGCCTGTCATGCGCGGTTCGGCATCGCCTGGACAAGCGACCGGCTGGCCGGCGACCGCGATCCCCACCTGCGCGCCCGGGTTCCGCGCGCGCGAATGAAAACGGTCTGGGCCGGCCGGTCGGGCGGCCGGCACTTCGCCAATGTCCTGGACCGGTTCTCCGGCGAACTTGAGGCGTTGCCCGAGCCGGTCCGCAGATCTGCTCATGGTGAGAGCTCGCACAGAGACGCGGAGGCCGCCGATGCCTAGCCCGTTGCGCTATCTGGGCCAGTTCGCTTTCTATGCCCTGCTTGCCGCGTTCACCGGCTATTTTGCCAGCCACCCGGTATACCGCCAGGTGCCCGAGGGCATGGCGCAGATCAAGCTCAGCTTCGCCCACGGCGGTTCGCGCAAGACCGAATGCCGGCGGCTGACGTCGGAGGAGATCGCGGCGCTTCCGCCCAGCGAACGCCGACCCAATACCTGCTCGCGGGAGCGCATCGCCATGCGCGTACAGCTCGCGGTCGACGGCGAGGTGTTGTACGACGAGGACCTGCAGCCGACCGGTCTGTGGAACGACGGGCCGGCCAGGACCTACCGCAAGTTCCTCGTTCCCGCCGGGCCGCACACGCTGGATGTGAGGCTGCGCGACAGCAGGCGCGATACCGGCTTCGACTACGAAGCGACGCGGCAGGTGACGCTGTCGCCGTGGCAGAACCTGGCGGTGGATTTCCATGCCGACAGCGGCGGCTTCATCTTCAGATAGGACAGAGGCGATGACACTGATCGAATGGCGCAGCGAATTCGAGACCGGGGTCGCGGATGTGGATCACGAGCATCGCGAGCTGGTGGACCTCATCAACGAGCTCCATGCCAAGCTGGGCAGCGGTGCCTCGCGGGAAACAGTCAGCGCTTTCCTGGGCGAGGTCTTCGCCCGCATCTCGGCACATTTCGCCCTCGAGGAGTCGATCATGCGCAAGCACCAGTACGACGAATATGCGGCGCACAAGAGCGACCACGAAAAACTGCTCGACGATATCCGCGACATCATGGACGACCACGAGGCGGGCGAGTATATCGATTTCGAGGACGCGCTGGCGCACGCGGTCCGCGACTGGTTTGTCGATCACTTCAAAACGAAGGATGCGCGGCTGCACAAGATGCTCGGCGTCTGATTGCGCGCCGCGCTCAGCTTTCCGGTGCGGCTCCACGGTCTGCAAGCGCTTCCCCGAGAAGCCGGACAAGCCGGTCCTGCATCGGCAGCCTGGCCGCCGCCGCAAGACCGTCTGCGGACATCTTTCTCGCCGTCTTGGCCAGGATATCGACGACCTTGTCGTCCGCATGGTCGGTAATGAATTCGGCGGCATATTGTTCCAGGAACACCAGGCAGGCTACGTCTTCCAGCGTCTGCGCCTCGGCGTCGAGCTTCAGCCGTTCCTTGCGGATCAGCGACGCCACCCTGTCGATATCGTCGCCGTCATAGCCTGCTTCCCGCATCAGCTCGCCGGCGCGCCTGGCATGGAAATCCTTGAGGTCCTTACGCCATTTCAGGTAACCGACCCGGCCCTCGGGATAGGAGCCGCGTGGAGAGGTCCACCGTTCGATATGCTGCGCCCGGGTGGCGATCCTGAGATGTTCGGAGGCGTCCGGGCAGAACTTATCGAGTGCCCGGCTCATGCGTTCTCCGTAAACGAGTTCGGCCGGTCGCTCGGTGCCGCCGTCGTCCACGCTCCTCGGATCGCAGGCGTTGGCGCTGTCTATCATCCGGATCACCGTATCGAGACGATCGGCGGTCATGGCCTCGATCTCCGGGAGGCGCCGCGCGCGCCTTCGGCATAGTCCTTAAGGCGCTCAATGTCGCTGATGGCGGCAACGCCCCGTTCGACACGCACCCCGATGTTGCGAAGCCGGGCGAAGGACCGCGACAGGCTTTCCGGCTTCATCCCCAGGCGGCTGGCGATGAGCGCCTTGTCGTAAGGCAGCCCGATCGTGCAGGCGCCTTCTTCGACGGGGCAAAGGGAAGCCAGAAAACCGGCCACGCGCTGCACGCCGGTATGCGTCTTCAGCTGTTCCACCTGCCTGACCAGATCATGCAGGTGAAGCGATGTGGACGCCAGCATGGCAAGGCCGATATCCGGGTTTGCCCGGATCTGCCTGAGAAGTGAATTACAGGGTACGTGCAGGATCCGAGCGTCCGTAACGGCCTCACAATTGACCGGGTACTTGCCATCGGTGAAAGCTGCCGCCTCCGCAAAACTCTGCCCGCGCGTGAATACAGCAACAACGGCTTCCTCGCCCGTGCTTGAAATGCGATAGAGTTTGACCCAGCCATCCAGCATAATAAAACAGGCTTCGACAGGGTCGCCCTGCAGAAAGAGTATCTCGCCTGAAGAGATGCGGCAGATCGATGCGTCCGCCAACAGGCTTGCCAATGCGCGCTCGTCCAGCCCTCCGAACAGCGCTGTCTGCCTGACGAGTTCAAGTTCCTTATCGCTGATATGCATTACTCACCGAGAGCCCCGCTATTTTTCTTTGGTATCGAGTTGCTTCATAGCGTGCTCCCCGAAGGTCAGTCTGCCGGCGACTACCTGCATTGATTATCTAATTCCGGCCCCATTTGCCGGACACGATGATCAGCAATATCGCAGATATGTATCGAATAACGCCTCAAACGCGAACCCCGCAATTGCTCTTTTCTCCTTCACTCGAACCAGGGGGCCATCACCGCGAGCTCGTGCGTCCGAAAACCAAAAATGTTGCGCCACAGAGATATCGCGCGGAGCAAAGGATCGTGCGTCCTGCGTTGCAGCATTTCCAGTCCGCCTGTGCGTTCCAGCGTTTTTGACGAGAAAACAGACTAACGGCCGATCGCGGCGTTCGCGTCAACGCGGTGGCACCCGGGCGCATCTTGTGGATGCGGCGTCGAACACGGTCCGGATGACGAACCTTTCCGATGGCCAGGACCAGGGTTGCAATTTCGAGAAGGGCGACCGGTTCAGCCACGCACGCCGGCACGCCCACCAGGCCGCCATGTGGGGTTTCCTTCTCTGCTTTGCCTCGACCGCATCGGCGACGGTGCTCCACTACGGGTTCAGTCTTCAGGCGCCATATCCGCTGTTCAGCCTGCCCAAGCTGTTCGGCGTGCCGGGCGGCATCCTGCTGACCCTCGGCGCCTTGATGCTGGCCTGGCTCAAGACGAAAGCCGATCCCGATCTGGGCGCGCCGGCCGCCTGGGGGGCGAGATGGCGTTGGCGCTCCTTCTCGGGCTCACGAGGCTCACCGGGCTCCTGCTCTACGCCGCGACGGGCACGGCGCTGGTGCCGATTCTCCTCGCAGTCCATCTGGGCGCGGTGGTCACGCTGTTCCTGACGATACCCTATTCAAAAATGGCGCACGGCGCCTACCGTTTCGCCGCCCTCGTGCGCGATGCACAGTCCGGGCCGGGATAAGCGCGATCCGGAAGCCTTGAGCGGATCCTGGGCATCGAAGCGGCCTGCTGGCAGGGATAGAAGACGACCGCTTATGCCGGGCGGCGCGATCCGGCAGCTTTCCGCGGTGACTGGCGGTGGAC
>DATHRP010000501.1:0-2813 GCA_035465195.1 Afifellaceae bacterium
CGGTGCGCCGAAAAGGGCGACGAAGCCGTCACCCGTCCATTCCGTAACGGTGCCGTCATGGCGTGCGATCACTTCCCGCGCCAGATCGTGCAGCCGTTCCAGGGTTTCCGCCATGAACTCTACGCCGGCGGTCCGGGCCAGGAGCAGCGCGTCGGCGAGCGCGCAATCCAGCACGGTCACCTGTTTGTGCTCGTGGCCAAGCGCCAGTTCGGCAGGCGCGGCCGGTTCCGGCGGCGAGTCGGGTTCCCGGGCCTCGGCTGCCTGCGGATCCGCGATCGCCTCTTCGGTCAGCGGCTTGAGCAGCCGGTAGCCGGCCTTGGGAACGGTTTCCACGAATTCCGAATTCCGGGTGCTGTCGCCCAGCGCCTTGCGCAGCTCGGCTATGGCGTGGGTCAGCACCTCTTCTCCAACCGTCACGCTGGGCCAGACCTCATCGAGCAACTGCGTCCGGGACATCACCGTCCCCTTTGCTGCGCCCAGCGCCAGCAGCACCTGCATCGCCTTGGGTGACAGGCGCACGGTCTCGTCGCCGCGCGCCAGCCGACGTGTCGTCGGGTCTATCTGCCAATCCCCAAGCGCAAGCACCGAGAGAACCTTCACAAAAACAGTCGGATTTCTTCAGGTCTTTGTTTTCCCGGGCTCTTAGACGTCCCGCCGTTGCTTCCCACGGTGCTCGAACTGATGCGGAAGCTCGGAAAACACGAGTTCTTTACAACCATTGAAAGGAAAAACAAATGAAACTGACCATCGGCGACACGGCACCCGACTTCCAGGCCGACACGACCCAGGGACCGATCCGCTTCCACGAATGGATCGGCGACAGCTGGTGCCTGTTCTTTTCGCATCCCAAGGACTTCACGCCCGTCTGCACAACAGAGCTTGGCAGCGTGGCGCAGCTCGAGCCCGAATTCGCCCGGCGCAACGTCAAGATAATCGGCCTCAGCGTCGAGGTGACCGGGCATCGGCCGGGCTACCCGCTGATCGGCGATCCCGGTCTGGAAATCGCCAAGCTCTACGGCATGCTCGACAATGGCGCCGCCGGCAAGGCCTGTACCCGCACGGCCGCCGACAATGCCACGGTGCGCAGCGTCTTCGTCATCGGACCGGACAAGAAGATCAAGACTCATCTCACCTATCCGATGAGTACCGGGCGCAATTTCAGCGAGCTGCTTCGCGTCATCGAATCGCTTCAGCTCACCGCCGACCACCAGGTGGCGACGCCGGCCGGCTGGCAGCCGGGCGAGGACGTCATCATTTTGCCGGCGATTTCGAACGAGGAGGCTCAGAAGCGCTATCCGCAGGGCTGGGAGGAACCGAAGCCCTACCTGCGGATCGTCCCGCACCCGCAATAATGCGCAAGCGCGGCGGGCGCGCTTCAAGTGCCCGCCGCGTCCGTCAAACCGCTTTTCCGCATGCCGCCGGCCCTGGCCGGCGATCCGGACCGAGACTGAACCAATGATATTTCATCAGCTATTCGACCCCGTTTCCTGCACCTACACCTATCTGATCGCTCGCCGCCACGGCGGCGAAGCATTGCTGATCGACCCGGTCTACGAGCAGGTGCCGCTCTATCTCGGCCTGCTGGAGGATCTCGATCTGAAGCTGGTCCAGGCGATCGACACGCACTTTCACGTCGATCACGTGACCGGCATCGGCAGCCTGCGCCGACACACCGGGTGCCTTGCCGCGATGGGTGAGCAGACCGCCTGCGAGCTGGTCGACATCCGCGTGCGCGACGGCGAAACGATCAAGGTGGACGGCATCGTCCTCGATGCGATCCACACGCCCGGTCATACGCAGGATTCATTCTGCTTCGTGTCCTACGGGCGGGCCTTCACCGGCGACACCCTGCTGATCGGCGCGACCGGACGCACCGATTTCGACGGCGGCGATCCGGCGGCGCAGTATGAATCGCTGTTCAACCGGCTGCTCAAGCTTGACGACAGCATGCTGGTTTTTCCGGGTCACGATTACAAGGGTCGGCGCGTCAGCACGATCGGCGCGGAGAAATCCACCAATCCCCGCCTGCGGGCGCGGAACCTCGACGAATATGTCGAGACCATGAACAGGCTGGACCTGCCGCCGCCGAAACAGATGGATGTCGCTGTTCCGATGAACCTGCGCATGGGCATTTGGGACGACGCGTAGCCGCTGCCGGAGTCTGCCCGCTACCTGCAAGAAACCGGATGACGCGATCCTCGGTCGCCGGCTCGTCATTCCGGGGCGGCTGCAACCAGCGTGCCATATTGCGTTCCTTCCGGGTTTTCGGCATCGTCGATAGCCCGGACGGTTCCGTACCGCCGCAGCAATAACAACAAGAGGAGTCGTGCATGTCGCTCAAGGTCATCGGTGCCGGCGTTGGGCGGACCGGCACATATTCGCTGAAGCTCGCCATCAATCAGTTGGGGCTCGGTCCCTGCCATCACATGGAGGAAGTGCTCCACAACATGGCCGTGCAGGTGCCCCTGTGGGCGGCCGCAGCGGAGGGGCGTCCGGACTGGGCTACGATCTACGAGGGATATGAGAGCGCCGTGGACTGGCCGACGGCACGGTTTTTCCGCGAACTGAGCATTGTTTATCCGGATGCCAGGTTCGTACTGACCCATCGCGACCCGCGGAACTGGGCCGAGAGCTTCTCGCACACGATCTACAGTCTTTTGGCCATGGGCGACCAGGCCCCGGAGGAGCAACGGCCATGGCTGGCGATGGTCAATGAGGTGGTGGCCCAGACAGGGTTTCCGCCTGGACTGGATGTGGCGGACCTCGAGAACGCTTTCATCGCTCACGCCGATGCGGTCAAAGCGGCGATACCC
>DATHRP010000502.1:0-1827 GCA_035465195.1 Afifellaceae bacterium
CGGCGCCACCGTTGATGATATGTGCAGGTTCGTCGCCCAGCGGGTCCTGGAAGAACAGGATTCCGGCCCACGTCGCGTTCTCGGCAGAGGTCGGGGCCCGAAGATCGAGATAGGCGCTACCGTTGATGCTCAGCGTGGCAACGTTGCTCGAGGTGTTGCCGGTGAGGATGATCGTCACGCCATGGCCGGTAACCCTCGCCGTCGAGTTCACCTGGAACTCGCCGCGATCCATGATGTAGACGCCCGGCGACATGGTGACGGTCCCCTGAAGCCTGGCGCCGTTGCAATAGCGCCCGGGCGTCATCGTGACTGTTTGGTTCGGCGTGACGCTGTAGCTGTTGAAGCTGCAACCCGCGGGCGTAGTCGGAGTCGTCAGCCCGCGCCCGGCGAGCGGATCGTCCACCGGCAGGCCGTAGGATACCACCGCTGTCGTGCTCGGGATATTGCCGACGCCATAGTCGATCCCGCCCACACTCATGATGAGGTTGGTGTCGAGATAGGCAGTACCGTCGACGTCGACCGACACGCCCTCGGGCGAATTCGATGCAACGGGACAGTCAAGATTGACGTCGGCATTACCGAACACGTCGATCCCGATGCCGTCGGTCGCGGTCGCGATCACGCAAGGCTCGCCAACCGCCATTGCAGTGGCGACCGCCCGAGTGCGGATCACGGGGGTATTCTCCATGAAAATGCTGGAGAAGGGAAGCTTGCGATTCACGCTGATCAGCACTTCGACCGCGCGCGGGTCGCCAGCATAGGCTCCCACTGCTGGCGGGGATACGACACGCTCAAGTGTGACTGCATCGGGAAAGTTGCGATCGACCGTGTTGCTGACCGGGTCGGTGATCGAAAAACCGCGGTAATGGCTCATCGCTCCGGCGAGCGCACCCGAGTCCGCCGCCTGTTGCAGCTGGCGCTTCGCCAGGAACCACTGGATCGTGTCCACGCCAAGCCCGGCGGCGCCCACAGTCGTGGCCGCGCCGATCGCGGTCACGATCAGGACGTTGCCGCGAAGGTCGCGGCGCAGCCTCGCGGCCACCCTTCCGAGCATTTTGAACATCGTGGCTGTCCCCTGACGGTTTTCGATCCATGCGACACATGCCCGATGCGGGGCTAAGAATTGCCCACCATTCAGGGTTTATGCGGAATTAACCGTGGCGGGCAGGAATGGCCCGCTTGCTCTCGCTGGCATGAGCATGCGAAGCTCTGTCGTTGCCGAAGGAGGCGTGCCTGCTATGTCCAAACGCGTCGAACTGATCTTCGATTTCGTCAGCCCCAATGCCTATCTGGTGTGGTGGCCGCTGCGCGACCTGTTGCGCGAACTGGACGCCGGGCTTGATGTCGTGCCGGTATTCCTTGGCGGGATGCACAAGCTCACCGGCAATGCCCCGCCGATGATCCGCGACGCGGAGGTGAAGGGCAAGAACGCCTATGCGATGCTGGAGATGCGGCGCTTCATCGCAAAGCACGGCCTAGACAGGTTCCGCATGAACTCGAAGTTTCCGTTCAACTCGGTCCTGCTGCAACGGATGCTCTTTGCGGCGGACCAGGACGGGCGCGGCGTGCAATTCGTCGAAGCGATGCTGCCGCCGATCTGGGAGCAGGATCTCGACGTAAGCGATCCCGAAGCGGTCGCCGCGGCGGTGACCGCAGCCGGTTTCGACGCACGCGACCTGTTCGAACGGGCGCAGAGCGACGAGGTGAAGCAAGGCCTCATCGACAATACCCAAAAGGCGGTTGATCGCGGCACTTTCGGCATTCCCACCATGTTCGTGGGCGACGAGATGTTCTTCGGCAAGGAGCGGCTGGCGCAGATCGAAGAAG
>DATHRP010000503.1:0-4654 GCA_035465195.1 Afifellaceae bacterium
TCTCCGGCGTACTCCGGGACCAGCTTTTCCAGCCGACCCGATACAGCCAGACCATCATCGACGACGAGAAGAAATCGGTCGACATGACCTTCGACGGCGCCCGCGTTGCCGATGTCACGTTCACGCCGCCGCCAAAGGAGAAGGACGATAACCGCAAGAAGAAGAAAAAGAAGAAGCGCGCCGAGCCCATTCCCCTTACCGACGAGCACAAGGTCGGCGTGATCGACCCGCTCAGCGTCTTCCTGCTTGCGGCCGCCAACATGTCCGGGCCCGGCATCTGTAACCGGACATTGCCGGTGTTCGACGGCGAGGAGCGCTACGATGTCGTGCTGACCTTCGAAAAGCAAGTGAAGCGGGGCAATCAGGACGCCTTCATCTGCCGGGCCGCATACCGGCCGATCGCCGGCCACCGGCCGGACAAGGACACGGTGAAATTCATGGCCGCCAACAAGGATATGTCGGTCTGGCTCGCTCCGGTCGGAACCACCGGCTTCGTGGCGCCGGTCGAGGCGCATGTCCGCACCCAGTACGGCATGCTCGTGATCCGTGCCGACAAGTTCAACGTCAACCAGTAGACAGCCGTCCCGAAACGGCACAGGCGGTTAGCGTTTCGCGCCGCAGGCTTGGCGGGCCGGTCGGCCGCCGGCCTGATATCTTGTCTGCGATCCATGTCAGGATACCAGATTTCGTCGGAACATTCCGGTAACCTGGGCGGATAGCCGATTCGTCTACCGTTCGTTCCCGCCATGACCGCTAGGTAAACGCTTCGTTGCCACCGGCGCCCGGGCCCGTTCAGGATCATCAGACGATCATGTGCCGAATGGGGACACTATGGTTAACCAAATTTTGCCCGAATGCGTAAAATTTGCCGTTTTTTCTGGTCTATTGTGGCCATCCGCAAAAGCGATGGCCATATGCAGTAGGGAACGAACATGGAAATCTGTCAGAGTCAGCGATTCGGTCCGGATTTGTTCCAGACTCGTTCCGATTCTCAACCAAACTTCCGAAGCTGGTTGTGTCAGTCGCGAAAAGCGCGGTATGGAGACCCGAAATTGACGGCAACAGAGCCGCCTTTCCCACGCTGCCGGCAACCGCGCTGCGTCGCCTAGCCGGCCTGAAGGACGCCTTTTCCGAGAGTTCATGAACATATTGCAGTCAAACCCGACGCCATCCGACCGTCCGCCGGAGCGCTGGAGCACGCGCAATGTGACGGCCGTCCTCGGTCCGACCAACACCGGCAAGACGCATCTGGCGATCGAGCGCATGCTTGGCCACGAGACCGGGCTGATCGGCCTGCCGCTGCGCCTGCTCGCCCGCGAGGTCTATGCCAAGGTTGTCTCGCGCGCCGGCGCGGACATGGTTGCGCTGATCACCGGCGAGGAAAAGATCCTGCCGCCGGCGCCTCGGTACTGGGTGGCCACGGTGGAAGCGATGCCGACAGGCACCGATGCCGCGTTCGTCGCCATCGACGAGGTGCAGCTCGCCGCCGACCTGGAACGCGGTCACGTCTTTACCGATAGGCTTCTTAACCTGCGCGGCAGCCAGGAGACACTGCTGCTCGGCGCCTCCACCATGCGCGGCATCATCGAGAAGCTGCTGCCCGGTGTCCACATCGTCACCCGGCCGCGCATGTCCATGCTCACCTACGCCGGCCAGAAGAAGATCACCCGCCTGCCGGAGCGCTCGGCGATCGTCTCGTTCTCCGCCGACGATGTCTATGCGACCGCTGAACTGATCCGCCGCCAGCGCGGCGGCGCGGCTGTCGTGCTCGGCGCGCTGTCGCCGCGCACCCGGAACAAGCAGGTGGAGATCTACCAGTCAGGCGACGTCGACTTCCTGATCGCCACCGACGCCATCGGCATGGGCCTCAACCTGGAGCTCGACCATGTCGCCTTTGCCGGCAACCGCAAGTTCGACGGCTATCAGTTTCGCGACCTCAACCCGGCCGAGCTCGGCCAGATCGCCGGCCGCGCCGGCCGCTATCTGAACGACGGCACGTTCGGCGTCACCGGGCAGGTCGACCCGTTCTCCGACAGTCTGGTGCAGGCGATCGAAACCCACAGTTTCGAGCCGGTGCGCACCCTCCAGTGGCGCACCAGCGAGAGTGATTTCTCCTCGGCGCAGGCGCTGATCGCGAGCCTCGATACGCCGGCTTCCATTGCAGGCCTGACAAAGGCGCCGCCCGCTCCCGACCAGACGGCACTGATGATGCTGGTAAAGCAGGACGATATCACCGACAGGATCGGCGGCCCGACCGAACTGGAACGGCTTTGGGATGTCTGCCGGCTGCCGGACTATCGCCGCATCGCCCCCGCGCAACACGCCGAGATCATAGAGAATATCTTTACCCACCTCGTCGACAACGGCGCCATTCCGGACGATTGGATTGCGGCCCAAGTCAAGCATGCCAACCGGGTCGACGGCGATATCGACACACTGTCGGCGCGTATCGCCCAGATCCGGACCTGGACGTTCGTCGCAAACCAACCTGACTGGCTCGCCGACCCGATCGTCTGGCGCGAAGAAACCCGCAGGATCGAGGACGCACTTTCCGACGCCCTCCACGACAGGCTGACACAACGATTCATTGACCGCCGGACGAGCGTGCTGATGCGCCGGCTGAAGGAGAATACCATGCTGGAGGCCGAGATTACCGCCTCGGGCGACGTGATCGTCGAGGGACAGCATATCGGCGTGCTGAACGGGTTCCGCTTCACGCCGGATCCGAATACCTCCGCCGCCGATGCCGACGCCAAGGCCGTTCGGGCGGCCGCACAAAAAGCGCTGGCCGGGGCGATCTCCGACCGCGCCGATCTGATCGCGCGCGCTGACGACAAGGACATCATCCTGTCCGATGACGGTTACCTGCGTTGGCGCGGCGACCCGGTCGCCCGGCTGAATGCCGGTGAGACACCGCTGAAGCCCGGCCTCATCATCCTCGCCGACGAGCATCTGACCGGTCCGCCGCGTCGGCAGGTCGAGGACCGACTGAACAGGTGGCTCGATGCCCATCTCGGTACGGTGCTGAAGCCGCTGTTCGACCTGCAGGCGGACGAGAGCCTGACAGGCAACGCACGCGGCATCGCTTACCGCCTCGTGGAATCGCTGGGCATTCTCGACAGGCGCGACGTGCTGGACGAGGTGCGCGCGCTGGACCAGGACACCCGCGCCGTCCTGCGGCAACACGGCGTGCGGTTCGGCGCGTACCACATCTATGTGCCCGCGCTCCTGAAGCCGGGGCCGAGCACCCTCCTCGCCCGTCTGCGCGGTCTCGCCGACGGCGATATCGACCGCCCAGGTATCGCCGAGGTCTCCGCCATCTCCGCCGCCGGCCGAACATCGGTCGATGTCGACGCAGCGGTCGCCTCCGATATCTACCGCCAGTTCGGTTTCCGCACCTACGGCCGCCGCGCCGTGCGCATCGACATACTCGAAAGGCTTGCCGACCTTATCCGCCCGGCGCTCTCCTGGAATGGCGGCGAGGGGGAGCGGCCGGACGGCGCGATCGACGACGGTCGCGGGTTCATGGTGACACAGGCCATGACGTCCCTGCTCGGCGCATCCGGCGATGACATGGCGACCATCCTGAAGGGGCTCGGCTACCGCCTGGAGCGCAGGCCCGCTCCGGAACCGGCCGCCCCGGAGCCAGCCGCCCCGGAATCTGCAGGAGATCCGGCCGCCAATGGTGAGGTGGCGGAAGTGCAGGCCGCGACCGAAGGACCTTCTGCTCCTTCCACCGAAGCCCAAACGGACACTGCCGCGTCCCCGCCGGAGGCGGCACCGTCCGCGGCCGACCTGACCGCCAATGCCGGCGAAACACCGCCAATCGAACAGCCGTCGCCTGAAATTGCGCCGTCAGCCGACGGGACCGGCGAAGCCGCCGCCGACCAGCCTGAAGAGCCGGCAATGATCGAGATCTGGCGGACCGGCGGGCCGCGACGACAGGCTCGCCCCGGCCAGAAGGCTCGCGAGGGAGCGCCCGGCAATCGCGGACCGCGCCGCAAGGGCAAGCCCGGACCCGGCCGGGAGCGCAACAGGGACAGCAACAAGGGCAAGGGCGGACCGGCGGACAAGGGCGCGGGACGCCGCGGCGGCAAGCCGGGCGACGACGCCGAACGGGCCGCCAGCCGCCGCGCCGCCGACCCGGACAACCCTTTCGCCGCGCTTGCGGCGCTCAAGGGTGATCTGGAGAAGCCCGACAAGACATGAGCCGCAAGCCGGATCGCGCCGAGACGAACGACGGGCCGGGCCAGCCTGCCCAGCGCATCGACAAGTGGCTGTGGCACGCCCGGTTCGCCCGCACCCGTACGGCGGCTCAGCAACTCGTCCTCTCAGGCAAGGTCCGCATCAACCGGCACCGCATCGCCAGTGCCAGCCGGCCGGTGAAAGCCGGAGACGTGCTGACATTGGTCATCGGCAAGACGGTGCGGGTGATCGAGGTTCTGGATATCGCCGCCCGGCGCGGATCGCCGACTGTTGCCCGGAGCCTCTACGAAGATCGTGCACCACCGATTACGCCATCGGCGGTGAAACCTCGGGAATCGTCGGAGAACGGCGATATCGGCGGCGCGGGTCGCCCCGGCAAACGCGACCGTCAGCAGATTCTCGCATTGAAGCGAAAATAATTCTAACCACGCACCGAATCGTGGCGATT
>DATHRP010000504.1:0-2266 GCA_035465195.1 Afifellaceae bacterium
GCGCCGCGCGCCACCGCGGCGTCGCCCTGCAGCTTGGCGATGATCGGTTCGTCCTCGGCAAGGCCCTCGATATAGATCAGCGTCACCTCGCCGAGCGCCTCGATCAGCGCGACATTGCCCTGGAACAGGAAATCATCGCCATTGGTGACGCTGAGATCCTCCGGCCGCACGCCGAAATGCGCCGTCTTGCCCTTCTCCGACGGATCCGTGGCGATCGGCACCGAAACCGATGCACCGCCTTCCAGCGTCAACCGCGTCGTCGCGCCGGCCTCCGCGATGGTGGCCGGGATGATGTTCATCGCGGGCGAGCCGATGAATTTCGCGACGAACAGATTGTTCGGCCGCCGGTAGAGTTCCATCGGCGCGCCGACCTGCTCGATATGCCCGGCCGAGAGAACCACGATACGGTCGGCCAGCGTCATCACTCCACCTGGTCGTGGGTGACGTAGATCATCGTCGTGTCGGGCATGGATTCGCTGAGCTTGGCGATCTCGATGCGGGTGGCGACGCGCAGCGCCGCGTCGAGGTTCGAGAGCGGCTCGTCGAACAGGAAAACCTTCGGATTGCGGCAGATCGCCCGGCCGATCGCCACGCGCTGGCGCTGGCCGCCCGACAGCGCCTTCGGCAGCCGGTCGAGATATTGCGTGAGCTGCAGGATCTCTGCCGCGCTGCGCACCCGCCGGTCGATCTCCTCCCTGCTCTCGCGCGCGATCCGCATGCCGAACGCCATATTGTCGTAGACGGTCATGTGCGGGTATAGCGCGTAGGACTGGAAGACCATGGCGATGCTGCGCTTCGACGGCGGCGTGTCGTTCACCCGGTTGCCGTCGATCATCATGGTGCCGCCGGTGATCTCCTCCAGCCCGGCGATCATCCTGAGCAGGGTCGACTTGCCGCAGCCGGACGGGCCGACGAAGACGACGAACTCGCCCTGTTCGATCTCCAGGTCGATGCCATGGATGACGTCGACATTGCCGTACGACTTGCGGATGTCAGTCAGGCTTACTGCAGTCACCGTAACCTCCCCAGACCAGTGGACCCGCCGCGGCCGATCGTTTTCGATCTAGCCGAGGCGGGCGAAAAACGCCTCGTGCGGCGGCAGTTCGATATCGTCGGGCCGCAGCAGACCGGAATAGCCGTGACCGTCCAGGACCTCGCCGATATTGCCGGGTATCGATTTGAACTGCTCATCCCCGCTCATGTTGAAGGCGCAGAAGATCGATTGGTTGCCGAACGTGCGAACGAAGCTCAGCACCGGCCCGGTCTTGTCGACGAACTCGATCGAACCCTTGACCAGCGGCGGATGGCTGCGCCGGAAGGCCAGGAACGTGCGGTAATGGTTCAGCAGCGAGGCACTGACATGCTCCTGCTCGCTGACGGCGCGATGGCGGTGCTCGGGCGGGATCGGCAGCCAGGGCTCGCCGGTGGTGAAACCGGCGCATTGCGCGTTGGCCTCCCAGACCATCGGCGTGCGGCAACCGTCGCGGCCCTTGAAGTCCGGCCAGAATTCCTTGCCGTAGGGGTCCTGCAGGTCCTCGAACGCGATATCGGCCTCCGTCAGGCCCAGTTCCTCGCCCTGGTAGATGCAGGCGGAGCCCCTCAGCGACAGCATCAGCCCGGCCAGCAGGCGCAGGTAGACCTCCCGGTCGGGCACCAGGTCGCCCCAGCGCGAGCCGTGCCGGCGCACATCGTGATTGGAAAAGGCCCAGCAGGCCCAGCCGTCCGGCGCCGCCTTCTCGAACTGCGAGATCACGCTGGCGACGCGCTCGGTCGTCGGCGGCTCTTCGGCCAGGAAGTCGAACGTGTAGCACATCTGGATCTTGTCGTCGCCGGAGGTGTACTGCGCCATGATGTCGAGGCCGTGCTGTGCGTCGCCGACTTCCCCGATCGCCGCCACCGCGGGATATTCCTCCATCAACGTGCGCAGCCGTTTCAGGAAGTCCAGGTTCTCCGGCTGGTTCTTGCTGTAGAGGTGGTTCTGGTAATTATACGGATTGACTTCCGGCGCGATCGAACTGTTGCGCTCCTCCGCCTCCACCGCCGGATTGCTGCGCAATTCGTCGTCGTGGAAATAGAAATTGATCGTGTCGAGCCGGAAGCCGTCGACGCCGCGCTCCAGCCAGAAGCGCGCCGCGTCAAGAAGCGCGTCCTGCACGTCCGGATTGTGGAAGTTGAGGTCTGGCTGCGACGCCAGGAAATTGTGCAGATAATATTGCCGGCGTGTCGAATGCCATGCCCAGGCGGAGCCGCCGAATACCGCCAGCCA
>DATHRP010000505.1:0-1702 GCA_035465195.1 Afifellaceae bacterium
TGTCCGTCGGCGGCGCCGAGGCCAGCCAGAACGGGTTCGGCGAGGTGATGCCCAGGAATTCGCTGGTCAGGTCAGCCATCGCGAGTGCCTCTGCGACCCGATTCGTGGCGCAGATAACGATCCATCGCGAGCGCGGCGATCTTGCCGTCCTGCACGGCAGAGACCGTCAGGTCGTCGCCGTCACCGATGCAGTCGCCACCGGCCCAGACGCCCGCAAGCAACGTCGCGCGCTCCCCGGTGACCGGGATCTTGCCCCCTTCGATCCCGAGCGCCCCGCCGGCGAGCTGGTCCATCGCCGGATCAAGCGCCTGGCCGACGGCCTTGAAAACGACATCGGCATCCGTCGTCCAGGTTTCACCGGTGCCGCTTAGCCGACCGCCCTGGTCGAGGGCGGTGCGCTCGAACCCGACGCCGGTGACATGGCCTGTGCCGAGCAGGCGTACCGGCTGCGCCCAGTAGTGCAGCGTGACGCCATTTTTCTGCGCATGCTCCCGTTCGTAGCGGCTCGCCCCCATCTGGTCCGGGCCGCGGCGATAGAACATGTCCACCTGTTCCGCGCCGAGCTTCCTGCTCTGGACCGCGACATCGATTGCCGTCATGCCCCCGCCGATAACGACGACACGACGTCCCACCGGCAGCTTCGTCAGGTCGCGCGCCTGGCGGAGTTTTGCGATGTAGTCGACCGCGTCGACGACGCCGTCCAGCGATTCGTTGTCGAGCCCGAGCCGGTTGACGTCGGCCAGACCGACGCCGAGGAAGACCGCATCGTATTCTTCGAGCAGCGCAGTCAGCGTGAAGTCTTCGCCGAGCGATGTGCCGTTCCGAAGCTCTATACCGCCTATGTCGAGTATCCACTGCACCTCGCGCTGCGCGAAATCGTGCAGTGTCTTGTACGCGGCAATGCCGTATTCATTCAGGCCACCCGGCTTTTCGTCGCGATTGAAAACCACGACATCGTGTCCCAGCATCGCGAGGCGATGTGCACAGGCCAGTCCCGCCGGGCCCGCACCGACGACCGCAACGACGCGGCCGGTCGAAGGCGCCCGTTCAAAAAGCTGAACGTCGTTCTTGAATACCGGATCCGTGGCATGCCGCTGCAGCAGTCCGATACGCACCGGCAGGTCCTCGTGCGTATTGCGGACACAGGCTTCTTCGCACAGCACTTCGGTGGGGCACACCCGGGCACACATGCCGCCCATGATGTTTTCCTCGAGGATCGTGCGCGCCGAGCCGCGCAGGTTGTCCGAGCGAATCTTCTGGATGAAACCGGGGATGTCGATGCCGGTGGGACAGGCCCTCGTGCACGGCGCATCAAAGCAGAAATAGCAGCGGTCCGCCTCGATCAATGCCTCGGAGCGCGACAGCGGCTCATGCATGTCGCTGAAGTTTTGCTCGATTTCCTTCCTGCCGAGGCGGCCCGGCCGGATGTCGCGCCCGCCCGCGTCCTGTTTTGGCACGGCCACGATTGCCTCCGCCTCAGCCCTTGGCCCCGGCGCGCTTTTTCGGCGTGCCGCGCTTGACGGGGTGCGGCGTCTTCAGTTCATTACGCTTCGTCACGGCGCCGTAGTAACTCGCGAACGGCGGCTTCTCGACATAGCGTCCGGCGCCGCGGTCCGTCCTGAGCTTGCCGTCAGCCCAGACGATCCGGCCCTGGCTTACCGTGTGCGACGCGGCGCCCTTGACCTCCATTCCTTCGAAGATA
>DATHRP010000506.1:0-2426 GCA_035465195.1 Afifellaceae bacterium
AGGCGCATAATGGCGCTTTCGAGAGAGCGCAGACCAGCGAATTGGGAAAGAGCCTCGTCGTATCGGCCCGCGTCGAAATAGATCTGACCAAGCTGCGACTTGTACCATTCGTGATGATGCGGATTGAGACGCATGGCCCTCAATGCCCGCTCGAGTCCCTCTTCCGCTCGACCCGCGTAGCTCAGGCAGAGAGCATAATCCATCATCACCTCGGCATCGTTGGGATTACAATCGAGGGCTCTTTGATAATCCGCAATAGCGACGCCGTGGTTCAACTTCAGCATGTTATATCCGGCGAAGGCCCAATGGGCCCAGGAGTCACCGTCGTCGCAAGCGATTGCCTTCAACGCCCAGTGGCGGGCTTCTTCCAGCGTCTCGTCATGATCTTCGGCCCAGCCGTACATGGCGTCGATTAGGTAAGCCCACGCAATCTTGCTGTATGCCTTGGCAAGAGATGGATCGCTGTCGATTGCCCTGGTCAGTAGTTCTCTGACGCGCAGCATCCCTTCTTTGGTGAAATCAAAGGATTCCAGCGCCTTTTGGAGATAATCCAGAGCAACGAAGGTTTCCCGTCCGCCAGATTTGCGCCGGTCTCGCCAAGCCTTGCCGAGCCTGCCACCATAGCCTGACGCAAGCGTGCCAACAATCGTTCCGGTGATCTCGTCCTGGACAACGAATACGTCCGTCAGTTGTCGGTCGTAAGTCTCGGTCCAGATCTGTCGGTTCTCGGCTCCGTCGACAAGTTGGACGCAAACGCGAAGGCGATCCCTCGAAGTCTGAACGCTTCCTTCCAAAATGTAGCGAACCGAAAGTTCGCGAGCGGCCTCGGCCGCAGTCACCATTTGGTTGCGATAGGCCAGGGTCGAAAATCTGTCGATGACGAACAATTCGTGATAGCGTCCCAGGTTGGCAACGATATTGAGCGCCAATCCCTCGCAAAAAACGTCCTGAGCCGCATCGCCGCTCAGGTTGGCGAAAGGAAGGACGGCTATGGAAGGTTTGGTTGGCGGCCCCGCCGCATCCGCAACCGGCCCGGTGGCTATTGGCCTCGGCCCCACGTACTTATAGCCACGACCGTGCACCGTCTTAATCATGCCGGCATCGAGCACCTTGCGTAGTGCCGAGATGTGGACATGCAGCGTGTTCTCCTCCACCACCACACCGCGCCAGATCGACTCGAAAAGCTCGGTCTTGCCGATCACCTCATCTGGGCTTTCGAGCAATTTGGAGAGGATGTCGAACGAACGCGCTGTAAGCTGAACCGAGCCCTTCGGCCCCAGCAAGAGCCGCTCGGCACGCTTCAAGCGATAATTTCCGAACTCCAGGCTCATTGGCCACGAACCCAATTTCCCGCGCGCAACTTACTTCAGAATCGCTCTGAAATCGAGCTTCAGAAGTCTTCAGGATCTTTCAGGTCAGAACCAAGGATCCGAGCTAAAAGCTGTGTCAGGCTCGTCGGTACAGGAGGAACAATCCATGACCGACGTTTGGGCAATCGCGATGACCACCATCAGACGCCTAATTTCACTTCGGAGAATGTTGCCCGACCTTGCAGTCGGCGCTTCGGTCAGCGCCATGTTCGATTCAATCGGAGATGCGCATAGATCAGCCTACGTGGATCCTTACGTCGGTGTTCCTCGCAACCCGGACGACGATCTCTGGGGCCGAGATCGTATTCCGTGAAGGGCGTGGCGTCGAGGATTAGACCAGCAAGGGACATTCGATCAGCGAGATCATTTCTGCATCAGGCCGTTCGCGGCCGTTCATCTCGACTGATCGAACGTCTGAAGAGTCCGCATTGCGGTCATACGCACCGTGCTCGGCGCGGACCGCAGGTGTGGGTTCGAAGCGTCGGAGTCAGACCACTAGGTCCAATCCGCCTACTCAACCGCGCAGGGATTGCACGGGTTCTTGGTGGCGCAAGGGTTTGTCGCGGCGCAGGGGTTTGCCGCGGCGCAAGGGTTTGCTGCCGCGCACGGGTTTGCGGCGCACGGATTGCAACTGGCCTCCTTGGGGGCACAAGGATTGCAGGCCGCCGCGCACGGGTTGCAGCTGGCCGCCATCCTAGTCGCTGCGGTCGGACCTGCCGCCTTCCTGGCGGCGACCGGATTGGCCAGCCCATCATGAGCAGCCAAACCGGCGTCCCGGTCCGGCAAGCCTGCCGCGGCAAGCCCGCCGGCGCCGAGCGTAAGGCCCAGGACCGCTGCGCTGGAGATCAGGGAATGCTTCATCGATGTCATGATTTCCTCCGCCGACTGGACGCGTGACCCGCCCGCTGCCATCAGCGGGCCCGAAGCGACAGCGCCACTCGCGCAAACCTATGGCAACCGGGCTGACCTGTGGGGTGAACTTCCCGTGACCTCGGCTCACTTCATCGTGAGGAGGAAACTGCGCATCCCCGCCGGAGCGTTGAGTTGGACGGACCC
>DATHRP010000507.1:0-2081 GCA_035465195.1 Afifellaceae bacterium
TTGCCGGCATCGGCATCACCAACCAGCGCGAAACGACCTTGGTCTGGGACCGGCGCACCGGCAAGGCGATCCACCGCGCCATTGTCTGGCAGGACCGGCGCACCGCAGAGAATTGTGCGCGCCTGAAAGCCGAAGGCCACGAGACGGAGGTCACGGCGCGCACCGGCCTCCTGCTCGATCCCTACTTTTCCGGCACCAAGGTCGCCTGGCTGCTCGACAATGTCGACGGCGCGCGGGCGGACGCGGAAGCCGGCCATCTCCTGTTCGGCACCGTCGACAGCTACCTGATCTGGCGCATGACCGGCGGCAAGGCGCATGTCACCGACGCAACCAACGCCAGCCGCACGCTGCTCTACAACATCCATGCCAACGATTGGGACGACGACATGCTGGCGCTGCTCGGCGTGCCGCGCGCCATGCTGCCGGAAGTGCGCGACTGCGCCGGAGAGTTCGGTACGGCGGAGGCCGATTTCATCGGCGCTCCGGTGCGCATCCTGGGGGTCGCCGGCGACCAGCAGGCCGCGACGCTCGGCAATGCCTGTTTCCGGCCCGGAATGGTCAAGTCGACCTACGGTACGGGCTGTTTCGCGCTGATCAACACCGGTGCCGACGCCGTGGCATCGAAGAACAGGCTTCTGACGACGATCGCCTACCGGCTCGGCGGCCAGACCACCTATGCGCTGGAAGGTTCGATCTTCATCGCCGGCGCGGCGGTGCAGTGGCTGCGCGACGGGCTCGGCATCATCGAGCGGGCCGACCAGACGGGCGAACTGGCCGGAAAGGCGGATCCGCAGCAGAGCGTCATCCTGGTGCCGGCGTTCACCGGTCTCGGCGCGCCCTACTGGGATGCCGAGGCGCGCGGCGCGATCTTCGGTCTGACCCGCGGCACGGGACCGAAGGAACTGGCCAGGGCGGCGCTGGAGGCGGTGTGCTTCCAGACCCGGGACCTGATCGAGGCGATGCGTGGCGACTGGTCGGGCAGCGGCGGCACGGTGCTGAGGGTCGACGGCGGCATGGTCGCCAGCGACTGGACGATGCAGCGGCTCGCCGACATCCTGAATGCCGAAGTCGACCGGCCGACCGTTCTGGAGACCACCGCGCTGGGCGCCGCCTGGCTTGCCGGACATGCCGCCGGCGTGTGGCCGGACCAGGACGGCTTTGCGGATTCCTGGCGGCTCGACCGTCGCTTCGAGCCATCCATGGCGGAGCCGGAACGGGCGGCGAAGATCGCGGCATGGAAGGACGCGGTGCAGCGGACTCTGAGCCGGTCATGAATGCCTAATAAATGGTCAAATAATACAATTGCATTTTATTTAGGCAGGAATTGGTCAATATTCGGACAAACGCTGCCGCAGCGTCGCCCCGCTGTCATGCGAGCACTGTCATTCGACTTATAAGCCGCTGTATTTGCTTGAGAAATTAAATTCAGCGGCAACTGGCACACGCCTTGCACTCTCATGGAATGTCGCAGGAACACTCATGTTTCGCTTGGGGTGCATTGGAGGTGCATATGAAGAAGATAGGGAAATTCGGACAGGTCGCGCTGGCGGCCGTCGTGGGCGCCGGGCTGAGTGTCAGCTCGCCTGTCCTGGCGCAGGAAGACACGATCAAGGTCGGCATTCTGCATTCGCTGTCCGGCACGATGGCGATCTCGGAGACGACGTTGAAAGACGTCATGCTGATGCTGATCGAGGAGCAGAACAAGAAGGGCGGCGTGCTCGGCAAGAAGCTCGAGGCGGTCGTTGTCGACCCGGCTTCGGACTGGCCGCTGTTCGCCGAGAAGGCGCGCGAACTGATCGAGGTCAACAAGGTTGCCGTGACCTTCGGCTGCTGGACGTCCGTGTCGCGCAAGTCGGTGCTGCCGGTGTTCGAGGAGCTGAACTCCGTGCTGTTCTATCCGGTGCAGTACGAAGGCGAGGAAAGCTCGAAGAACATCTTCTACACCGGTGCCGCGCCGAACCAGCAGGCCATTCCGGCCGTCGACTACCTGGCGGAAACGGAAGGCGTGGAGCGCTGGGTGCTGGCGGGCACCGACTACGTCTATCCGCGCACCACCAACAAGATCCTTGAGGCCTATCTGA
>DATHRP010000508.1:0-1598 GCA_035465195.1 Afifellaceae bacterium
AGCTAATCGTGTAGCGGATGCCATTGTTCCAAAAGTTCCAAAATCAATCGTTCAATGACTAAACCCTGAGGAGACCGGATTTCATGATCACCACCAATCCATTCGCCGAGCTTTCCGGGCTCATCCCGCCGATCGCGATGCAGATTTACGTGATCCTGATGGTGATCCTGGTCGCGGGCGGGACGCTGCTCGACACGATCCACAAGAAGAGCGCGAAGTACTTCTTCGAGAATTCGGAAAAGCAGAAGAAGGCAGCCAGCCGCGAAGTTTCAGGCGGCGAAAAGATCGGCATCGCGGTGAAGACCGTCGCGGTAGACGTGCTGACCTCGGCTGAATTCTGCAACCAGAATCGCAGGCTCGCGCACCTCCTCACGATGTACGGCTTCATCCTGTTCATCGTCGCCACTGCCGTCTTGATCTTCGGCTATGCCGACTCGCCTTCAGCGGGGGGCTGGCCGTCGTTGTGGCATCTCGGCGCGTTGATGGTGTGCGTGGGCGGTTACTGGTTCTGGTTCGTCATCCGCGTCGATGTCGCTGCAGAGGGCAACCCCTGGTACCGGGTGGTGAAGGCCGATCTGTTCATCCTGGCGCTGCTCGCGACCACCACGTTCGCGCTGCTCTGGTCCGTGTTCGGGGCAATCTTCTTCTTCGTCCTGTTCATCGCCGCCGCCACGGTGCTGTTCGGCACGGTGTTCTGGTCCAAGTTCGCGCACATGTTCTTCAAACCGGCCGCGGCTTTCCAGAAACGGGTGACCAAGGCCGATGGTTCAATGGAGAATCTACCGGAAATACCCGATTTGTCGGATCCTGCGGTACATCAAAGGTATCCGGATATTCCGGAATACCTGGGCAAAAACCCACCCAACATGGGCCTGGGCATCAAGCGCGAAGCGCCGAACCATTACTGAGCCGTTTCAACTGATCAAGTTTTTTTGAGAGAAGATTAAAAATGCCTACTTTCGTATACATGACCCGTTGTGACGGCTGTGGACACTGCGTTGATATCTGCCCTTCAGACATCATGCACATCGATCCGACCCTGCGGCGCGCCTACAACATCGAACCCAACATGTGCTGGGAGTGTTACTCCTGTGTCAAAGCCTGCCCCATGAACGCCATTGACGTTCGCGGCTACGCGGACTTCGCCCCGCTGGGACACTCGGTGCGAGTCCAGCGTGACGAGGAAAAGGGTGTCATCGCCTGGCGTATCAAGTCCCGCAACGGTGAAACCGACCTGAATCTGTTGGCGCCGATCACGACCAAACCCTGGGGCACGGCCATCCCGCAACTGAAGGACGAGACTGCGCCCACCCAGGAAGCGCGGGACAGCCAGCTACTGTTCAACGAGCCGAAGTATATCCGCATGGATGAAGGTGGCATTCATACCCTGGAATCCGCCGGGCTCAAAATGAAATCAGGGGTCTACTACTAATGGCCGACAACACGATCGTAGAAGACAACATCGACATCCTGGTCGCGGGTGCCGGCCTCGGCGGTACCGGCGCTGCTTTCGAAGCGCGCTACTGGGGTCAGGACAAGAAGATCGTCATCGCTGAAAAAGCGAACATAGACCGTTCCGGCGCCGTGGCGCAGGGTCT